>NZ_JBFHKV010001144.1:0-2607 GCF_041595215.1 Stieleria sp.
CCGTTGATTGAAGTCCAGCGCCAACGAGTCTCATTGACCGAGCATGGTCGATTGCTGGTCGAATTGGCCGAACCGGTGGTGCACGGTTTTGACGGACTGTTAGAAGAATTCAACCTGCAGTCCCAGTCGATTCCACGACGGTTGTCGGTGGCCTCGCCGGCCAACATCCTGGTCAATGAACTGCCCGAGCCGATTTGCCAGTACTACGAACAACATGGCGATGTTGAATTGAGCCTGGTCGACGTGGTTTCCAACGTGGCCCGAGAGCTGCTCGAACGCGGCGAAGTCGATCTGGCCGTCGCGGGGCAGTTGGAGACGTCGTTTCCGTCGACGTTGTGCGCCGATCCGATCACCTGCTTTCCCTTCGTCTTGGTCGCACCGGAAGGCCATCCGATTTTCGATTACAAACGGATCACCCCGAAAACCTTGGTGCGATTTCCGTTGGTGATGTCCAGCGTCGGCACCAACACGCGGACGCGGGTGGATCAGGTCTTCGCCGAGGCGGGTTTGCTCGATCAGCGTCGCATCGTTTGTGAAACCAGCACGAAGAATCTGGCGATGCAGTTTGTGCAATTGGGGTTCGGCCTGGCGATCGCGCCGATCAGCCCCCGCTGGGGCGTCCAATCCATTCCGCACGGCGGCAGGCGTCTGAAGCTTCGTTCCCGCGATCTTTCCAATCTGTTCGGCACCGAACAGATCGTCATCCTGCGTCGGCGACATCGTCGCGAACCGGAACATCAGCAAGCGTTCCGCGAGATCGTGATCCGCAGCGTGCATTAGGCACTGCCTAATGGTCGTTAGGAATATTGTTCCACCTGGATGTTGTTTGGGCCGGTCGGACCCTTGACAATGAACGCGTCACCTCATCTCACCGAGCTTGGCGGAAGCACCGATGCGATTGTTTCGAGATAGTTTTTTCTTTTTGTTTATCGGCACCCTTTTCGTTTGCCCTGTCGGCTGTGGCCGCTCCACGGAGCCCAGCATGGAGCCTCGCACCGAGGCCGAGATTCAGGCGTATAAAGAGGAAGTCTACGGGGCCGAGGAAGCGGATTCTGCCGCGGCGGAGGAAGAGTGAAGGTGATGTCTCTTGTTCGGTGGCGATGGGGTTGGTCACCGAAACCTTTTTTTATTCTTTTGTCGAGGAACGTTCTCATGCACGGTCGACGCACAGCGCATAGACGAGACGGTTTCACGCTCGTCGAATTATTGGTGGTGATTGCGATCATTGGAATTCTGGTCGGTTTGCTCTTGCCGGCGGTTCAAGCGGCTCGCGAGGCCGCGCGGCGGATGAGTTGCAGCAACAATTTCAAACAGATCGGGATCGCACTGCACAACTATCATTCGGCCTACAAGCAGTTGCCGATCAACGGCACGGGGCCGACGAATGAATCCAACAACGCTTGCTGTGCGGAAGCCGTCACCGGCACGACGGGGTTGCCGCCGGTCGCGTTCACGCGGAATCTGTTGAGTTTTCTGGTCGGCATCACTCCGTTCATGGAACAGCAAGCGGTTTGGGATCAGATTTCCAATCAACACCGGGATTCCAATGGGCTGTATTGGCCGGCATTTGGCCCGGCCCCGTACGCCATTGACTATCGGCCTTGGAACGTGGACATCCCCAGCTATCGTTGTCCGAGCGATCCCGGACGGGGTTTGCCGGCGCTGGGCCGCACCAATTATGGGTGCAGCTATGGCGACAGCATGTGGCGGACGCAGTACGGCCAAAACTTTTTTCAAGGAAACGCCGGTCGCTGGCGGTATGGCGACCACACCGGACGGATGCGTCAGGTTCAGGGGTCGTGCCGCGGCATGTTTGTCCCCAGCAAAGGCACCAAGTTTCGTGATGTCTTGGACGGCCTGTCCAACACGGTCATGGGCGGCGAATTGGCGACCGATTTGGGCGATCGCAACATCTCGACCACCGGTTCACGCGCCAATGGCCGCGACAATCTGTTGAACAACCCGAAGTACTGTGAAGACAACAATCAGATCGATCCTGACCGTCCCAGGTTTTGGGCGACGACCGGCGTCAACTACACCGGCAATTCGACGATGCGTGGATACCGGTGGGCCGACCAGCGGCCCTTGTATTCGACGATCGCAACGATTTTGCCGCCCAACAGTGAGGTCTGTTTGATCGCCAACCACGGCGGTCACGGGGCGATTCCGCCGAGTAGCCGGCACCAGGGCGGGGCACACATCCTGATGGGTGACGGCGCCGTCGTGTTCATCACCGATTCGATCGAAGCGGGCAACTCGCGGGCTGCCGTTCCCTATTTCCGGAACAACAACAACCAGCATGCCGTCGGATTCCAAAGTCCGTATGGTTTGTGGGGCGCACTGGGGACTCGGGCTTCCAGCGAAACGATCGAGGAACAGTTGAACCAGTAACGTTCTTCAAACTGCTACAATCATCAGCGTCTGAAACATACTGAGAGACCTTGGGAACTGACGATGATGATGCGCTGGGCGAGATGGACACGATGGGTCGGTGGTTGGTGTTGCGTACTGTTGTGTGCGATCGTCTCTCAGGCGGTCTGCCCTCAGGCGGCATGCGGCGAGGACTGGCCGCAGTGGCGTGGCGTGGGGCGTGATGCGACGATTGAC
>NZ_JBFHKV010001145.1:0-2606 GCF_041595215.1 Stieleria sp.
ATTAATGTTGGCCAACGCGCGGCTTCGGGATGAGCTGGAGCCGTACCGTGACGAGTCGATCGAATCGTCGATCAACCGAATGTCGCTGCAAGCCGAGAACGAATACTTGGCGTCGATGTTGGCCTGGGAACGTGCACCGGCGCTGCCGATCTCCGACTGGTTTTCTCCGCCGCTTCACCTGCTGCCGCCCGATGCCTTGGGGGACTCGCAACTGTCGCATCGACTGAAAAAGACGATTCAAAAGTTGTACAGCAAGAACATCGTGTTGCGGTGCACCGATCACCTTTGCGACCGAGAACTGTACACGATCATCTATCGCGATATCCTGCCCTGTTGCGAAAAGAAAGTCGACGTCCCGGGCAAGGCCTTGGAGTGGATGTGCGTCGAAGACACCGAGACGTGGCTGCGTTTCTATGCCACACCCGTCGAGCGACGTCGTTATCAGGAAGAGTTTGACTGCGAGCTGCCGCCCTCGGAAACGCCCAAGCACAGTCGGCAACTGCCCGGCAATTAGACGGCCACTTCTCGCAAGCTGGAAGCTTACGCCACTTTGTTGCGCGCGAGACTCGGTAGGCGGGTGAGCACTCTGCCCGCCCCGGCGACCGCACGCCACAGCCACCCCGCGTTGCGGTAGCGCCACATGCACGCCAGCGCGGCGATGCCGTCCTTCCATGTGATTTTCTTGCCCTCCTCATAACTGCGGTACTGGTACCCGGTGGGCACTTCGGCGATCGCGATCCCGCGTTCGGCAATCTTGCCGGTGATTTCGGGTTCGAATCCGAAGCGGCATTCTTTGATCCGGATCGATCGCACCAATTCGCCTCGAAACGCTTTGTGACAGGTTTCCATGTCCGTCAATCGCTGGCCGGTCATGCAATTGCTGATCGCGGTCAGGGCCCAATTGCCCAGGCGATGAAACAGCGACGGATCATCACTCTGTTCGAGATAGCGCGAGCCGTACACGACTTCGGCCTCACCTTGTTGAATCGGCGCGATCACGTCCAACAGGTCGATCGGATCGTACTCGGTATCGGCGTCTTGAATCGCGACGATTTCGCCACGACTGTGTCGCATGCCCATCCGGACGGCGGAGCCCTTGCCGTGATTGCGTCCGCGTAACAGGATCGTTCGATCGGCCCGTGGAGGCAGCGCCGCCAGCCACTGAGCCGTCCCGTCGGTGCTGGCATCATCGACCACGACCGTCTGTGTCCCCTCGGGCATCACCTCGTCGATGCGGTCCAAGATCTTTGGCAGAGTTTGTCGTTCGTTGAACACGGGAATGATCACGCTCAGACCGAACGCGCTGTTGCGTTCGTTCCCGATTGCCCGGCACGCATGTTCAACCTCCGTCAGCGTCTGTTCGACTCGGCCGATCACGTCGGAGGGACCTTGTGGTGGGGAGGGCAGCGTGTTCCGATGATCGACACCTGTGGCGGCCGATTGCGAGAACGTCGGATGAGAAGGTTGACTCATGGAGTACGTTGTGTGCTCAAAAAGGTGTTTGGTTGAAAAAAGCGTGCGGCGCGATCTTCCCACTGGCCTGTTTTGCTTGACCAACCACAGCGATCACTTACCAGCAATCTGCCGATTGGTCCGTTTGGTCGGATCATCCGGCTGTTTCGCAGAACTCTCGCCGCCTCGCCTCCTCCGTCGCGTCGAGCGATTGAAATTGGTACGCTTTACGGACCGATTCGCCTCCCCTCCGACTCCCGGCATCTTCACCCACGCATGTCCATCGAACCGATCTACTTGCTGATCGCCTTGCTTCCGCTGGTTGCGTATCTGTTGTTGCTGGGGATGATTCGTCTCAGCGGTCGGGTGTTGATCACGACGGGAGGACGCGATATCGCGGCGCTGGGGTTTTCGGTCGTCGGTTTGGTGGCCATCGGTCCGGGGGAACTTTTTTTCCCCAAGGCGGCGGCCGGCGTGTTTGGCGGCTGGGTGTGGCTTGCCCTGGCGACGTTTTACGGCCTGATCATCTCTCTGTTTGCGCTGACCGCACGCCCGCGATTGGTTGTGTACGGGCGGACGCCGGAGCAGATGCTGTCGCCGTTACTCGAAGCCGCGTTGGAACTCGATTCCGAGGCGACGTGTGATCGAGAGACGCTTCAGGTGTTCCTGCCGCAGCTCCGCGTCCACTTGCGAGCGGCGGGGCATCAAGCGATCGATTCGACGTCGATTGAATCGTTCGAACCGATCGCGACGAGTGTGTTTTGGGAAAAACTATTGGGGCACTTGAGAGACAAAGCGGAAGTGACGTCGCCTCCGGCCCCGCGGCGTGGCGGCACGATGATCGTCGTCGCGCTGACGCTGGGATTGTTTGTCGTTTGGCGAGCCATCGCGGAACGACAGCAAGTCGTCGAAGGTTTCCGCGAATGGCTGTGGCGCTAACGGCGGATGTTAGCGGCAGGGCGCAAGCCGTCCGGTCGCGCTTCAAAAACACGTTGAAAGACCGGAGGGCTCGCGCCCTACCGCTAACAAAAGTTCCCCGAAAGGTGTTAGCGGAACGGCGCAAGCCGTCCGGTTTGACTTTGAAAAGACCGGAGGGCTCGCGCCCTGCCGCTAACAAAAGTTCCCCGAAAGGTGTTAGCGGAACGGCGCAAGCC
>NZ_JBFHKV010001146.1:0-2593 GCF_041595215.1 Stieleria sp.
GCAAATTGCCTTCGGTCCCGAACACCGGCGCTGCTCCGGCGTGCTGATTCTGAATTCGGGCGTCGATTTGTCCGATGGAGTGAAAATCGAGAACGAGCAGGGGGCAAAACGATGCGGGGCAAGACGATTACTATCTGGAATTGTTTTGCCACTCATTCCCGAATCGGCCGCTGGAAAAAGGCAATAAGATTTCGGAGGTAAGAAAATGAATTCCGGCTGCGATCCTTGATCGTCGGCAATTTCCTTACCTCCAAAATTTTCCTACCCCCACTTCTTCGTCGTCCGAAGCAACGAAACAACTCTCTCAAACTCGCGGAGGCTGGACCAACCGCCTGGAGTGACGCGTCTCGCCAATTGCGTTCGGTGCTGGACACGGCGTCCCCATCACACCAAGCCGTCACCGTTCTCGTCGATGTCATGCCGGTCGGTGTGGGCGGCAGATGTGGGCAGCGGTGGCCGGGCGGAATACAATCAGCAGCTTGGCCAGACGGGCGCCGTGAGGTCCATCGGTTGGCAGCCGCTTGAATTGCGCCGATTGGATTGCGCCAATTGGATTGCACTGCTCGCCTGGATTGCACTGCTCGCCGGTTCCCGTCTCGGTACCCCTGGGCGTACAATCTCCAAGACCGAATCACCGACAGGCGAGGCCGGTTGCTGCCCACCTGCGACGGCGGTTTGTCTGCCGGCGGGCCATTCGGAAGGCGCAGGCGGAACGCCCCGCCCCCCATTCACCCCCACACAGTTTCTATGGCAATTCAGCGAAATCAAACTCGGGCGGTCGCGATCGGCAATGTCGTCGTCGGCGACGGCCATCCGATCGCGGTGCAGAGCATGACCGCGACCAAGACCCAAGACATCGACGCCACCGTTGCCCAGGCGGAAGCCTATCGCGAGGCGGGTGCGGGCGTGGTCCGGATTGCGGTCGACAGCGACAAAGATGCCGCCGCACTGGCCGAGATTCGAAAGCAAACCACGGCCAACCTGGCCGTCGACTTGCAAGAGAATTTTCGGCTGGCGGAAAAGGTCGCGCCGTACGTCGACAAGATTCGCTACAACCCCGGTCACCTTTATCACCATCAGCGCGACAAGCCCTGGCAAGACAAGGTGCGGTTCATCATCGAACAAGCCCAAGAACACGACTGCGCGATCCGAATCGGAGTCAATTGCGGCAGCGTCGATCCCGACAAAAAAGCCAAGTATGATCCATCGGACTCGATCACGCCGATGCTCGAAAGCGCCTTGGAGCACTGTGACTTCGTCGACTCGCTGGGCTTTCACCGTTACGTCGTCTCGCTCAAAGATAGCGATCCGCAACAGGTCATCGAAGGCAATCGACGTTTCGCCCAACAACGGCCCGAGATCCCGTTGCACCTGGGCGTCACCGAAGCCGGGATGCCGCCGGAGGGAATCATCAAGACGCGGATCGCATTCGAACAGTTGATCGGCCAGGGCATCGGGGACACCGTGCGAGTCTCATTGACGCTTCCCAACGATCGCAAACCCGAAGAGATCGCGGCGGGGCGTGAGATCATCGAAGACATCTATGCCGGACGTGTCCGAACGGTGGTCAAGCTGAATGAAAAAGCGTTGAACATCATCAGTTGTCCGAGCTGCTCGCGCGTGGAGAACGAAGCGTTTATCGATCTAGCCCAAAGCGTCAAGGAAATGACCGAGTACGCCAAGGACCACGACATCACGATCGCGGTGATGGGCTGCCGCGTGAACGGCCCCGGCGAAACCGACGATGCCGACCTCGGGTTGTGGTGCGGCCCGGCCAAGGTGAATCTGAAACGTGGCACCGAAGCCTTGGGTGCATTCGGGTACGACGAGATCCTGCCGCGGCTGCGCCAGGAACTGGACGCCATCATCGCGACGAAATGCTGAAGATTTTACTGACCAACGATGACGGCATCGATGCGCCGGGAATCCATGCCCTGTATGACAGCGTCCGTCATGCGATCCAGGTGCATCGCCCCGGCGAAGACGTCGAAATCGTTGCCGTTGCGCCGGACCGCTGCCGCAGCGAGTGCGGACACAGCATCGTGACCACGCATCCGCTGACGGTCACGACGGTTCGCGAGAACTGGCACAGCGTCAACGGGACACCCGTCGATTGCATCCGCGTGGCCCACTACGCGATGGATTTCCAACCCGACATCGTGTTTTCGGGAATCAATGCCGGAGCGAATCTGGGTGTGAACTTGATGATCAGCGGTACCTTCGCCGCAGCCCGTGAAGCGAGTCTGTTGGGGATTCCGGCACTGGCGGCGTCGCACTATCGGCGACCCGATGTGCCGCGGACCTGGGACCACACACCGACTTGGCTCGAGCCGACGATCGGTGACTTTTTTCGTGCGGCGATCGGCGCCCCGGCCGGTGGCAATCCGCCACCGCTGTGGAACGTGAATCTGCCCGCCGTGGCTCCAGACGCCGACCTTCGACCTGACATCATCGAATGCGAAGTCGATCGTTGCCCTATCGATCGAACGGGAACGATCGAACCGGGGGGACGTGTTCGATTCGAGTTGGATTTTCATGCCAGGCCGCGAGAACAAGGACGTGACGTCCAGCATTGTTTCGACGGCCGAATCAC
>NZ_JBFHKV010001147.1:0-2584 GCF_041595215.1 Stieleria sp.
GACCGGCTGAAACGCGTGGCCGGCAAATTTGCCCGGGCCAATGACGCGTTGGCGGCCTATGCCGATTACCAGGCCATCCAAGCCGAATACGTGCTCAAGCAAACGCCGGATGCGGATTTTGAGAAGGTCCAAATGTGGTACTTGGAAACGCTCGCCGCCTTCGTCGATGCCCACCCCCAGACGATCGAATCCGCGCAAGCGATGCTTCAATTAGCGCTGGCCAAAGAGTTCGAAGACAACGAGAAAGAGGCGTTGGCGTACTACCGAAAGGTACGTGACGGATACAAAGGCACCGAGGCCGGCGAAAAGGCCGCCGGCGCCGTTCGGCGGCTGGAGTCGGTGGGACGCAAGATCGAACTCGACGGCACGACCATCGACGGCAAGTCGTTCAAGCTTTCACAGCTTCGCGGTCGACCGGTGGTCGTGCACTACTGGGCGACCTGGTGCGAACCCTGCAAGCAAGACATGAAACTGCTCAGCCGTCTGCAGGGCCGCTACAAGCGAGAAGGGTTGACGTTGGTCGGCATCAACGTCGATGCACGGCGTGGCGATGCCGAAGCATTCCTGCGCGAGAATCGCTTGCCGTGGATTCAGTTGTTCGAAGAGGGCGGTTTGGAATCGAGCCGGCTCTCCAAAGCCTTCGGCGTGCAAACGCTGCCGACGATGATGCTGGTCGACAAAGACGGCACCGTCGTGCGACACAACGTTCGCGCCGCCGAACTGGACGCTGTGATCGAAGAGATGGTCAAGTAAAGTTTTTAGGGTTTCAGGTTTCAGGTTTCAGGTTCCAGGTTAGCTGAAACTTGAAACTTGAAACTTGAAACTTGAAACTTGAAACTTGAAACTTGAAACTTGAAACTTCAGCTCCGATCCTCATACGGTCGGGGCCGGAGCTGTTGGAACAGAGCTCGCTTCTGATCGGGAAGCGAGTAGTGGAAACCACAGTTTTCCAGGAAGCGGTCGGACGAACTGATGGCCATGATTTCCATGATGCCAAGGTCTCTGGCCCGGTCCACACACATCTGGACCAAACGTTTTCCGACGCCGAACCGCTGGTAGTCGGGATGCACGGCAAGGCATTGCAGTTCCGCGAGCTTGGGGCTGTAGACCTCGACCGCGGAAAACCCGACGCAGCGCTGGGCCGGTTCCTCGGGCGTGACTTCGTCGCTCGGAGTCGGGTCACTCGGTGAGGGAATGTCGGGCGCCGGGGCCTCTGACACGTCGTCGACCATTGCGACGAAACCGTGCCGGGTGAGTTCGATCAGTTCGGCATGGGTTCGCGAGAGCAGCAGCCGTTGCATCACAAAGGGACGCAGTAAGGCATGGATTGCCGCGGCATCGCTGGGCAGTGCCTGTCGGAGTTGCGGTAGAACCAGCGGCGTGGGGTCGGGTGGCGGAAGATCGTTCAATGCAGTGGCCCAACCCTGGTCAGTGAAGCTGGACCGGATTGGTCGCTTGCTTGATGGTTTTTCGCAGTAACATCGCCGGAGCGTCTTTCCCGGTGAACAATTTGAATTGATAGGCCGCCTGGCGGACAAACATATCGATCCCGGTGATGATCCGACACTGTGCCCGTTTGGCGTACTTCACCAGCAGGGTGTTCTCGGGGTTGTAAACGGTATCGAAGACCACCATGAATTGATTGAGCGCCGACGCTTTGAAGGGGGACTTGTCGACGTCGGGGTGCATGCCGACGGGCGTTCCGTTGATCAGCAGTTGGACCTTTTGGTTGTGTCGATCTTCCCAGGGCACCACGCGACAACCGATCTCCGACGCCAGCAGTCGAGCCCGCTCTTCGGTGCGGGAGGCGATGACGACGTCGGCCTGGCGTTGCCGCAGCCCCCAGGCGATCGCGCGGGAGACTCCGCCGGCGCCCAGCACCATCGCGGTGACACCCTGCAGCGCGTTTTCGCGGGGCACGTCTTTCTTTTCCATGACTTCGACGATGCAATCCATCGCGGCGCGATAGTCGGTGTTGTAGCCCAGGCGATCGCCTTCATGAAACACCATGGTGTTGATCGCGCCGATCCCGTTGGCGCTCGATTCGGCTTGGGTGCAGTAGTCCAACGCGCGCTCTTTGTGGGGAATGGTGATGCTGATGCCGCGGAGTCCGATCTTGTCGACGCTGTCCATGAAGTGATGCAGATCGTCTTGCGGGACGCGCAGCGGCAGGTACCGCGCGTTCATCTTTTCGGCATGGAACGCCGTGTTGTGCACCAAGGGGCTGTAGCTGTGGGCGACCGGATCGGCGATCACGCCGAACAACTCGGTCTCGGCGTTGATGTTTTTGACGTCGTACAAATTGGACATTTCTTTCCAATTCAGCTGGCCGGGCGCCATCTTCTTGTCCGTGCTGTAGGTCGCATAGGTGAAGGGGGCGCCGAAACGGTTGGCCAGAATTCGCGTGATGGTGCCGATCTCGCCCATGCAAATCCCGATCGTGGGGAGTTTGGCGTTGCGAATCAGGTCGAACATCCGCACGTTGTCGGCGAACGAGTTTGCCATGGTGGCGATTTTGACGATGTCGGCGTCTTCTTCGGCCATCGCCGCATGCAACTCTTCCAGATTGTCCGGCGTGCCGGAA
>NZ_JBFHKV010001148.1:0-2578 GCF_041595215.1 Stieleria sp.
ACCCGTCGGCCCGGATACGATCGAAGTGTTCGGATCGCTGAAGCTGGATCAGGACGCACCGGAGCAATCGCGCCGGCTTGCCCTGGCCGACTGGATCACAAGCGCCGACAACCCGCTCACCCCGCGGGTGATCGTCAACCGACTGTGGCAGTTCCATTTTGGCACGGGGATCGTCGACACGCCCAGCGACTTCGGCCAGAACGGCACACGGCCCAGCCATCCCGAGTTGCTGGATTATCTGGCTAGCGAGTTGCTCGATCATGATTGGTCACTCAAGCACATCCATCGTTTGATTTTGAATTCTCACACCTGGCGACAGAGCAATCGGCCGCGTGAAGACGCGCAGACCATCGATGCCGATTGTCGGCTGCTGTGGCGTTTCCCACCGCGTCGGTGTGATGCCGAATCGATCCGCGATTCCATCTTGGCGGTCAGCGGTTCGCTTCGGCATGACGCCGCGGGCGGACCCGGCTTTAGCGGCTTCGCGGTGCAACTGGAAAATGTCCGGCACTACCATCCCAAACAACAATACGGACCCGAAGATTGGCGACGGATGATCTACATGACCAAAGTGCGTCAAGAAAGGGACCAGGTGTTCGGCGTCTTTGATTGCCCCGATGCCAGCATGGTGGTCGCCCAACGCAGCCGTTCCACGACGCCGCTGCAAGCACTGAATTTGCTGAACAGCCGATTCGTCATGCAGCAGGCCGATCGAATGGCGGCGCGGTTGGAAAACGAAGCCGAGTCGCCGTCGGCACAAATCACCCGCGCCTGGCTCCTGTGTTTCGGTCGACCGCCGACCGACGAAGAGTTGTCCGACAGCGCCGCGTTCATTGCCCAAGAAGGATTGACACAATTCGCCCGTGCGTTGCTCAACGCCAATGAGTTTGTGTTGATTCCCTGAAAAAGTGCGTTCCCTACGCAAGCGAGAAGCTTACGCCACGATGAGATCATTTCTGGACCGACGACAGTTTCTCTCCCAGACCGCCAGCGGCTTGGGAAGCATCGCGCTGGCGAGTCTGTTGCAGCAGCCCAACGTATCGGCCGACGACCATCCGATCCGCCCCAAGATCGATCCGTCGCGTCCGTTCGCCGCGCGGCCGACACACCATCAGCCGGCGGCCAAGAACGTACTCGTCATCTTTTGTTCGGGAGCGTGCAGCCAGATCGATACGTTCGACTACAAACCCGAGCTGATCAAACGCCACGGCCAGCCGATGCCCGGCGCCGAGGATTTGGTCACCTTCCAAGGCCAGCAGGGCATGCTGACGCAAAGCCCGTGGGAGTTCAAACCGCGTGGCCAATCCGGAAAAATGGTGTCGCAACTCGTGCCACAGTTGGCCGAACTGGCCGACGACATGTGCTTCATTCATTCCTTGACCGGCAAGACCAACACCCACGGCCCGGGCGAGAACTTCATGTCCACCGGCTACACGCTGGACGGATTCCCCAGCATGGGTGCCTGGACGACCTGGGCACTCGGAACCGAAAACGAAAATCTACCCGCCTACGTCGCCATCCCCGATCCACGCGGCACGCCACAATCCAGTGTCAACAACTGGGGACCGGGTTTTCTGCCCGCGGCGTTCCAGGGCACCCAGTGGAGTGCGAACAAGCCGCTCAGCAATTTGGAGATCCCCGCAGGGACCAGCGACAAAACGGATCGCGCGACTCGCCGTTTCTTGCAACGATTGAATGAACGACACCTGCAGCAGTTCCCTGGCGATGAAGAACTGGCCGCGAGGATTTCCAGTTATGAACTGGCGGCCAAGATGCAATTGTCCGTCCCCGAAGTGACCGATCTGTCGTCTGAATCGAAGTCGACGCTACGCGAGTACGGGGCCGACGATGCGGAGAACACGCTGAAAGCACAATTCGCCAAGAACTGTATCCTGGCGCGACGGCTGATCGAGAAAGGCGTCCGCTTCGTCCAGTTGTTCAACGGCGCCTACCAGACCGGCGGCGAAGGCGTCAGCAATTGGGACGGACACAAAAAGATTGAAGAGCAATACAGCAAGCACGGCCCTGTGCTCGATCAACCCTGTGCCGCGTTACTCCGCGACTTGAAACGAAGAGGGCTATTGAAAGACACGCTGGTGGTCTGGACGACCGAGTTCGGCCGCATGCCGACGTTTCAAAAAGGCGCCAGCGGTCGCGACCACAATCCCGACGGATTCACAGCGTGGATGATGGGCGCCGGAGTCAAGGCGCCGTTCACGTACGGTGCAACCGATGAATTCGGTTACAAAGCTGTGGAGGACGTCACGACCGTGTACGATTTCCACGCCACGATTTTGCATCTGCTGGGGCTCGATCATCGCCGATTGACGTATTACCACAACGGATTCGAACGCCGCCTGACCGATGTGCATGGATCGGTGATCAAACCGATTCTGGCGTGAACCCCGCTTCAATCCTGACTCGGTGTTGCCGAGTAGGGCATGCTGTGCATGCCACCTACATTGACACCAAGCGGGGTATTTGTTGTTAGCGGCATTGGGCACCAGCACTCCGGTACCGCAAGTGACGAACCACTCGTATTCCGTATCAGCTCAATTTTCGGGTAGTGGGCGGGGCG
>NZ_JBFHKV010001149.1:0-2576 GCF_041595215.1 Stieleria sp.
ACCTATTGAACCAAATCGCGCTGCCGCGTTTGGAATCCGAACTGCAATCGTTGCTTCCCGATCCACCGTGAGGTCTCACCGGGGCTAATCTTCCTGCCTCCAAAATCTTCTCACCTCTCCACGCAGCCGCGTAGCCGCGTAGGGCATGCTGTGCATGCCAATGGGCTGTCAGGCACACCCGGACCTACGCGGAAACCTGAACCCACAAAAGCCGAAGCGGCAAGGCACCGATGCGTGGCAATACTTTTCTCTCCAATCAACGGAATCGACTCATGAATCGCACGACCCTCTTGATCTTCTTCGGCTGCCTGCTTGGGGCCCCGATCGCCGCGGCAGTCGACATCACGTTTGTGACACCCGACGGTCAGCCGGCCGGCGGCACCAAGTTCTATCGCACCTATCAAGATCCGGGGGGTGAGTATGGAATGGAAATGGAAATGATGGGCGGCATGGGCTACGACGGCGGTGGCGATGCCGAAGGTGAGATGTATGGCATGGACATGGGCATGGGAGATGGCATGGGCATGGGCGACATGGGCATGGGCGGCGGCATGGGCGGCGGTATGGGCATGGGCATGGACGCCGCCGCCATGGGACCTGGACCTGGAGGGATGCCATCGGCAGGTTCATCTTCCGCGCCGCACCTTGCGTTTGTTGACGGGAAGCCACTGCAACCGATGACCCCGCCTCGAGGCGAACTGTTGACCGCCGGAGACGACGGTTCCATTGATCTGGACAAGGGGATGCTGGTGCGTCATCGCGGCGTTCGTGTGCACTCGGTGTCGGCGTTGGCCGTCCATGAATCGGGATTCAGCTTCATTCCGGCACGAACGACGCTCTCACCGAAAGTCACCCTGCGGCGCGGGGGCAAGCTCATTGTTTCCCCGCCGTCGGGTATCGACGCCTCGCGGTATCAAGTCCTGACGTGTTGGCAAAACGGTTTCGCCTATCCCAGCCTGGACGAATACAAACAGGAACTCAACCCATCCCAGGCGTTGGGCAAACAACTTGATGCCGACGATTGGCGATTCAGTCCACGGTTTCGCTGGTACCAGACGGCCGAATTGGGCGAAGTGATCTCGGTCCCGCCGGGTGAGGTTCGGGTGACGATCGTGCCTCGACTTGCCGACGCACCGGACCCCTCAGATCGTGGTTCGGCGCAGTGGTTCGAATGGCTCACCGCGAGAGGCCCCAGCACGATCGTTGTGGTTTCGGGCTCGTCACCCGATCCGATCACCGTGGAGTTTCCGGTGTTGCGATCGTTGGTCCTACGTGCCCCGGAAAAAGGAGACGACACGCTCCCGGAATGGGGCGATCAACCATCGCCTCGCTATTACCTGGAACCGTTTCATCGCCAGTCGTTCGGGGACACGCCAACCCTGACAACGCCTCCCGCATCGGCCGTGGCCTCGCGATCGACGATGGCCAAGTTCTTGAACCAACGACGCGACGAGCGAGCTGCCTATCAGAAGGTGCGATTGCCTTCGTCGACCGATGGTCGGAACATGCGGTTCGATCTGCTGCGGCCCGGCTGGTATGTCATCATTCGGGTCGGTGAAGACGGTCTCACCACGCGGGGCATTCAGGTTATCCAATGGGAACAAGGTGACGGAGTCGCCACGGCGGTGTTGGCCGACGAAAAAATCAAAGGTGTCGATGGGGCTCTGGAATTGGCCGTCACCAAGACCGGGCAGGCAATCTTTCGCAGCGATCAGTCCGCGGAAACAGCCGCTGAGGGATCGGCCGACACGCGAAGATCTGACGCCGAGAAATTGAAACTCGTCCAAACGCTGCGACGCGATATCGAAGCGACCGTGGCGAAGTTGGTCGAGCATCGAAAGCGGTTGATGGAACTCGAAGCCACACTGCACCGGAAACTGTCGCCGGCCAACCCCAATCAAGACCCCTTCGGCGGACCCGGCGTGATGGAAGACCCCTTCGGCGGACCAAGCGGCGGTGCCGATCCGTTCGGAGGTGATCCGTTCGGCGGGGGCGGCGGGACATCGAGCGATGATCCGTTCGGTGGCATTGACACGGCCCTAGCGGACCCGTTCGGTGGATGAGGCCGTCCGAGACGGCGCGAAAAGGATTGCTGATGCATTACGCGGACGCGGCGTCGTGGAACCACTCAAAGCCGTCAACCACAACGGGCTACGCTGTGAAGCATTTTTGTAGCGGTAGGGCGCGAGCCCAATACCGCTAAATCGAGATTTAGCGCCGCGCGGACGCTGCCGCCCTCCTTTGACACCAAACGGAGTGATACTTGTGAGCGGCAGGGCTCTGCGCTTGTCAATACCTTGTCGATTGAGCGGTATCGGGCCTGCGGCCTACCCCGACGGGGTCCAAGCGAGTAGCCGGAGGTGAGCGCAGCGACACCTCCGGACATCCGGTCCCCCGTCAGACGCGACCCCGAAGGGTGTCGAAGCAAATGACGTCGGCGCCCTCGGACCCGGCCAGCCCGCAGCCCTCGAGCTCACCGATCAACTCCTTTACGAACGCAGACTGCCGCACCGCCGGCGGATTGATTCGCTGCGACCCCGTCCGGGGTCGAGGGGATGGTGGGACGTGCTTCCCGG
>NZ_JBFHKV010001150.1:0-2570 GCF_041595215.1 Stieleria sp.
CGCGATGGAGGAGCAATCGATTGATCCGTCCGAGACGCCGATCTTCTTGATCGCCGGACCGGGGACGGTCGAATCGGTCAACTCCTTCATGGCGACTTCCAACACACAGTTCCCCGTGCGGGCGCCGCTGGGGCCGGCTCCGATCCATGTGTTCGCCAACCAGCAGGCGATCTATGTGGTGTGCACCGAGTGTTGTCAGCTAAGCAAATTGCTCGGTTCGCCGCGTGACTCGACGATCGTTCCCGGACAAATGCCCGGCGCCCCTCAGCCGTTCCAGGCCGATCGGACGATGGACGTCAGCACGATGGGACAGAATCCGGCGGCGCTGCGTCCGCCGATGCCGCCCGCCGGCGGCAACGCCTCGGCCTACTCAGCCGATGTTCGAAACACGATCGCCGGGCTGAACATTCCCGTGCCGCCCCAAAACCAGGGCGCCGACATGCGGGGCACGATGATGGTCGGTGACCTGTCCGGCGGCGTGAAAAACCCGATGCAACCGCAAGGCGGTGGAATCGCCAGCGCGATCCTGACGCCCAGCGATGCCAGTCTGGCGACGGCGCGGCTCGCTTACCTGTGTCGGCTGTTTCGCCGCTTGCGCGATCCACTGTGCCCGATCAATGGCGTCATCGTCTCGACGCCGTTCCGGTTCCTGGCCGACGGATCACAAGACATCGTCAACCAGATTTTGATCGCATTGAAAGCCGATTTGGCGTGCCTGCGCGGGTCGTTGCGGATTCGCTGCAGTGTCACCCACGTCGTCGATTCGATGGAAATGGAAACCGGGTTCCGCGAACTGGTCCGACGCGTCGGCGCCGAACGGTCTTCGGTGCAACGATTCGGCAAGGGATACGGATTGTGGAACCTGCCGACAGCGCCGCAGCTGGATGCCGTCGTCAAACATGCCTGCGGAGCGTTTGAGGATTGGTCGTACTTGCTGTTTCGCGAAGGCGACGGGCTGAGCAAACCCGGCAACCGTCATCTGTATTCGCTGCTGTGCCGGATCCGGTCGACGTTTCAACCCCGTTTGGCGCACTTGATCAAATCGGCCTACGCCATCAACTCCGCCGGCCCGCATCTCAGTGACGGCGAACCGCTGCTGTTCAGCGGTTGTTACTTCGTCGCCACCGGCGCGATGCCGGACCGCCAAGCGTTTCTGGCCAGCGTGTTCAAAAAGGCGACCAACGAAGAAGAGGAATTGGAATGGGGCAGCGAAGCGCTCGCCGAGGAAGATCGGATGCAGACCGGGGTTCGCATTCTGATGGTGATCAACGGCGTCCTCGTGGCGACGATCGTGGGGCTGTTGATTTGGTACTTTAACGCGGAGTGAATGTGGTCCGATGCCTGCCCAGCCCTCCCCGTCGCGCCAGACTTACACGCAATATCGCGAGGCCGACGACGCATCGGGTGTCGCCCCGGATGGCGAGCGATCGACCGACGCCACCGCTACCAGCCAAAGCCAACGTTTGCTGCAAGAGGTGTTGGGGGAGACGCTGATTCGGCATCAAGAGAATTCGGATCAGTTGTTGGAAGTGCTTCGCGCTGAGAAGGTTCGGCATGAGAACGCCCCGTGTGACGAGGCGTTGTTCGTGTCGATCGCCACCGCGGTTCTGCGACATCGGCTGGGGCCGCGGTCACGGCAGCTGCCCGCCGACCTGTATGATGAAGTCGGCCGGGCGTTGTGGACCAATGACTACAGCCGCGGCCGGATCGAGCGATTTTGGAATTCATTAGGAGCGGAACCGTGAGTGCCCATCCGAGCGACGCGTCCTCCGGTGACGGCGAATCACCCGCCGACCTGATCAACGAAGCGCAGGGATTGGTGCGTTCGCTGGCGATGCGGGTGCACCGTTCGCTGCCGATCCCGATGGATCTGGACGACCTGATCGCCTACGGCCAACTGGGGCTGGCCGAAGCGGCACAGAAATACGACCCCGAATGCGGCGCCCGCTTCACGACGTTCGCCTATTACCGAGTCCGCGGGGCGATCTACGACGGGGTCTCGAAGATGAACTGGACCAGTCGCGCGCGGTTGCGGCGGATGCGGTTTCGCGACATGGCTGAGGATGTCCTGCACGCGGAATCCTCAAAGTCGGAATCCGCTAGCGATGGCACCAGTTCCAACGAGGATGCGGATTGGTTGGGTAAGATGGCCGAGCGGCTGGCGATCGTCTACCTGGCCAGCGGTGACGACGATTCGGAAACGAGTGTCTTGGCACAAGCGGCCGATCAGCACGAGATCCCCAGCAAGGTCGTTGCAAACCGCGAAATGCAAACAACGCTACGCAAATTGGTCAACGACCTGCCCAATGATGCCAAACGATTGATCATCGCCATCTATTTCGAAGGTTTTTCGCTGACCGAAGCGGCCGATCGCATTGGGATCAGCAAGAGTTGGGCGAGTCGAATACATGCGAAGAGTCTGGACCAGATGGCCCAGAGCCTGCGTCGCAGCGGCAACGATTAAACGTATTCCCGTGAGACGTCCACTACGCTGGGCACCGAGAGTTCATCATGGCATCTGAAACGACACTTGATTTTGATCAACTGCTGGCCCCGATTTCGGACGAATC
>NZ_JBFHKV010001151.1:0-2560 GCF_041595215.1 Stieleria sp.
GGTGTTAGCGGAACGGCGCGAGCCGTCCGGTTTGACCTTGAAAGACCGGAGGGCTCGCGCCCTACCGCTAACAAGTAACACCCCGATTGGAGTTAAAGTATGTGGTGTTGCGGCGTACGCCACTTGATCGCAAGCTGGAAGCGTACGCCACGACCTCGCAGCCACTTTGGAGGGTCGATGATTTATTTGGACAATCACGCGACGACGCCGTGTGATCCACGCGTCGCCCAACAGATGATGCCGTGGCTGGTCGAGCATTTCGGCAATCCACACAGCACGTCTCACGAGATGGGGCGAGAGGCAAAGTCGGCGATGGATGCCGCGGTGGCGATGATCGCCTCGCATCTTGGCGTCGCCGCCGATTCGGTACTGATCACCAGTGGGGCGACCGAAAGCAATAACTTGGCGATCGATGGGATCTGCCGCCACCCGCGACAGCGAAGGCGTCATGTGGTCACCAGCACGATCGAGCATCCCGCCGTTTTAGATGTCGTCGCCAGACTGGAAAAGGACGGTTTTCGGGTCACGCGTGTTCCGGTCCATCGCTTCGATCACCCGCTGGCCGGACAGATCGATCTGGAGCAACTGGCCGCAGCGATGGACGATGACACCGCACTCGTTACGGTGCATTGGGCGAACAACGAAATCGGCGTGATCCAACCGATGTCGCAGATCGCCGCCATCGCTCATCAAGCCGGCGCGCTCGTCCACAGCGATGCGACCCAAGCGGTCGGGCGGATCGCGGTTGATTTGCAGCGAGTTGATGTGGATCTGATCAGCGCGTCGGCGCACAAGTTCTACGGCCCCAAGGGTGTCGGCGTGCTGACGATGGCCGGTGGGATTCCCGGACGTCGCGTGCGATTAAAACCGATGATCGTCGGCGGTGGTCAACAACGAAATGTGCGCAGCGGCACGATGTCTCCGGCGAACGTCATCGCGCTGGCCACCGCGCTCGATCTGGCCGTCGCGGAATCGTCCCAGGTCGCCCGGCGCGTCGGTGACCTGCGCGTCAAACTTTGGGACGGATTGCGACAGGGCATCGAAGGCATCTGTCTGAATGGACCGCCGCTCGACTCGTCGATGCGACTGGAGGGCAATCTGAATTGCAAGCTGCCGGGGATCGAAGGCGAATCGTGGATGGCCGCTTGCAGTGACGTCGCGTTCAGCAGCGGGTCGGCCTGCAGCAGCGTCGACGCCAAACCCAGCCACGTGTTGACGGGATTGGGGTTGAGCGAAAGTGAAGCTCGGCGGAGCGTCCGGTTCGGAATCGGGAAATTCAACACGTCCGAGCAGATCGATCGGGCGATCGAGATCCTGGTTTCAGGCTATCGGAGTCTGGTGTGAGCCGGACCGCCGGAGCCGAAGGGCGTTGCGGTTGCAGAGCAATTTGCGTCGCCGGGAAATGAGTTTGCGTCATCGACGCCGGCCGTCGTTCTCCCGGGTGTCACAAAACGCGACGGAATCTCATTAAACCGGTGTGAGAATGCGGGATACTCCGGGCAACCGACGATTCTTCGCTACCGTCTTGAGGGTCGGCGGTGCATAATAGTGCGGCAAGAATTCAGCGGAGAGAATGCAGGTTGAACTCACGTCCGGTCAACGCCTGTTTGACCGAGCGGTGTCACCGGCGTCTCCCCGCCCCCGCGTGCTTGATCCAGTTTGAATGGGTCTGTCACCGCACTGTGTCCGTCACCGTGCTGTGTCGGTTGCGCAGTCCAGGCTCTCGTGCAGCCCAGGCTGTAGCGCAGCCCAGGCTCTTGTGCAGCCCCTGCTGTGCATGTCGGCGTTCGGTCAGCCATGGCGTGGCCGACGTCGAGACTCCCACCTACAAAAGCTGGATAGAAAACTCAAACGGTGTTGCATCCCGACCGGATGTGGCGCCCCGCTTTTCAATCCCACCGATAGATCTCCATCATCCGACGGACCCTACCGACAATGAAATCACTTTCCCGGAATATCTGCCTGGCTGCTTCGGCGGCGCTGGCCTGTCTGCTGCTTTCCAACTTCACCTTTGCCGCTGATCTGAAACTGCAAAAAGGCGACCACATCTGTTTGGTCGGCAACGCTCTCGGTGAGCGGATGCAGGTTCAAAATGAATGGGAAACGCTGTTGCACACCCGCTTTCCCGAGCTGGAATTGGTGGTGCGAAATCTGTGTTTTCCCGGTGACGAACCCTACACGCGAATTCGTTCGAAAAACTTCGGTGATCCGACCAGCCACCTGACGCACAGCCAGGCTTCGGTGGTGATGTATTTCTTCGGATACAACGAGTCGTTTGCCGGCGAAAAAGGTCTCAAGAAATACAAGTCCGACCTGACCAAGTTGGTCACGGAGACAAAGACGGCGGACTACGGCAAGGGACGCCCGCAAGTCGTCTTGGTGTCGCCGATCGCGTTCGAAGGCTCGGACGACCCGAATCTTTCCGACGGCAAAGAACAAAATAAAAACTTGGCGTTGTATTCCGAAGCGATGTCGGACGTTGCGTCGCAAACCGACGTCGTCTTCGTCGATTTGTTCACGCCGACCCGGGCGCTGTTCGAAAAATCACCGCAGCGTTTGA
>NZ_JBFHKV010001152.1:0-2557 GCF_041595215.1 Stieleria sp.
CCACGATCGGAATCGGCGCCGGGCGGGCGACGACCGGCCAGGTCTTGGTCACCCATGATCTGATCGGACTGACATCCGGCTACACGCCTAAATTTGTTAGAACCTACGCCTCGGTCGGCGAGACGATTCGCGATGCCGCGTCGTCGTTTCATCAAGCCGTCCGCGACGGGAGTTTCCCCGGACCCGAAGAAACGTTTGATTAGTCCGGCCAGAACCCGACGCACCCAATCCCGAAGCGCCCGAAACCACACCGCCGTCCAAATTCCGCGACGCTCTCTCCTCCACAAACCACTCGTTTGACGATTGCCATGAATGCCACCTCGACGTCTGCTGCCGCCAAGTCGCTCCCGGAACGTTCTGAGGTGTCCGCGGAGGATTGCTGGGATCTTTCCAGTTTGTTCGCCAGCGACGCCGAATGGGAAACCGCCTTTGCCGAGTTGGAATCCAAGCTTGATACCTATGAAACCTATCGCGGTCGCCTGGGTGAATCAGCTGCGACGTTGCTGGAGGCCCTGCAATTCGATTCGGATTTTTCTCGCCAGGCCGAGCGTGTGGCGATCTATTCGTTCTTGAAGACGACCGAAGATCAAGGCAACAGCGACTATCAGGGCATGAAGGCGCGGTTCCAGAATCTGGCCGTGCGTGCCAATCAGGCGGCGAGCTACGTCAGCCCGGAATTGCTGGCGATCGAACCGGAAAAAATGGACGCCTTGGTCGCCGATCCCTTGCTCCAGCCGTTTCAATTGCAACTCACCCGGTTGCTCCGCCAGCGGCCGCACACGCTCGGCGACAAAGAGGAGCGTTTGTTGGCGATGCAGGGGGAAATGGCATCGGCGGCGGGCAATGCATTCCGTCAACTCAACGACGTGGACTTGCGTTTCGGGTCGCTGGAAGACGCCGAGGGCAATGAGCAAGAGCTTTCGCATGCGACGTTCGTTCAGTTCCTCAACAGCTCGTCCAGGAAGGTGCGTCGCAACGCATTCCATCAATACTACAAGGCGTTCGGCGAACACGAAAACACCTTGGCGGCGACACTGGCCGGCAGCATTCATCGCGACGTTTATTACGCCCGCGCCCGAAACCATGAAAGCTCTCTCGCCGGCGCGTTGTTCCCCGACAACGTCCCCGTGGACGTCTACGACAACTTGATCGCTGCGGTCCGCGAGTCGCTGCCCAGCGTGCATCAATACTTTGACGTCCGCCGCCGCAAGATGGATCTGCCGGACATCCACGCCTATGACACCTATGTGCCGATCCTCAGCGACATGAAGAAGGAACACACGTGGGACCAGGCGGTGGAAGTCGTGGTCGAATCACTCGCTCCGCTGGGCAGCGAATACACCGACACGCTCGCCGCGGGACTGAAAAACCGTTGGGCGGACCGCTACCCGAACCGCGGGAAACAAAGCGGCGCGTTCAGTTGCGGGTCGTTCGATGGCGAACCCTACATCTTGATGAATTTCAAGACCGACGTCTTGAACGATGTGTTCACGCTGACGCACGAAGCCGGCCACTCCATGCACAGCTTTTATTCCTCCAAAAACCAGCCGTACCAGTACTACGACTACACGATTTTTGTGGCCGAGGTCGCGAGCACGTTCAATGAGCAATTGTTGACCGAATACTTGCTCAAGAATGCCGCCAGCGACAGCGAACGGGCGTACCTGATCAACAACGAACTGGACAGCATTCGGGCGACGGTCGTGCGTCAGACGATGTTCGCGGAGTTCGAAAAGAAGACGCATGAAATGGCCGAGGCCGGTGAGCCGCTGACGGTCGCTTCGTTTCGGGCCACGTATCGCGAGTTGTTGGATGCCTACTTCGGCCCCGATTTCGTCGTCGACAAAGAGCTGGAACTGGAATGTTTCCGGATCCCGCACTTCTATCGCGCGTTTTACGTCTACAAGTACGCGACCGGATTGAGTGCGGCGGTCGCCCTTTCGCGACGGGTGCTCGAAGGTGGCAAGGCCGAATTGGACGACTACCTCAAGTTTCTGTCGGGGGGATGCAGCAAAGATCCGCTCGACCTGCTGCGTGATGCGGGAGTCGACATGGCCAGCCCCGAGCCGGTGAAGACCACGTTGGCACGCTTCAAGACCCTGACCGAAGAATTGGATCAGCTTCTTTGAGCCGACCCCCACAGCGCAAGCCGATTCGTCTGACCAAAACGACGCTTGCGGAGGGGGCGGTCCGGCTGGCCAAGGCGGATCCGGTGCTGGGCAAGATCCATCGCACGTTTGGGCCGCCGCCGTTGCTGCGGCGACCGGCGACGTACGCCACCTTCGTCCACATCATTCTCGAACAACAGGTCTCCGTCGAATCGGCCAAGGCGACCTACGACCGGCTGGTCGGTCGCTGCCAGAATGACGTGAGTCCCCGCGCGGTCCGTGATTTGGGCGACCGGCGTTTACGCGATTTGGGGTTCAGTCGCCAGAAGGCCCGTTACACGCTTGCGTTGGCCGACGCCTGTCTCGCCGGCGACTTTGATATCGACGCGTTGGCGCGATGGGACGACGAAACGGTTCGCTCGCAAATTGTCGCGCAACTGGGGCTGGGA
>NZ_JBFHKV010001153.1:0-2555 GCF_041595215.1 Stieleria sp.
CACTTTCTGGTGTTCCAAGACAAGTTGTTCGTCTACACCGGCACTTGGTACAGCGGCGAAACAACGATCCCGGTCAGCGATTACGATCTCAACATGCACCTCGGCTATGCCGCATGGAGCGAGGACGGCCGCAACTGGCACAGTCCCGTTCTGCTGGAGGGGACGTTTGGGCATTACATTTGGCGTGCCAACACCTTTGACGGAAAAGCATTCTTGTGCGGTCGCAGAAAAGCCAACTTCGAAGCCGGTCCACGCGGCGAAGGCAAGATCGTTGAGTCGTTGATGTTGGAGAGCGACGACGGATTGATCTGGCGCAAACGGGCAATCTTTCAAGAAGTCCGCGGTGACGAAACGGCGTTTCTGTTCGAACGTGACGGAAGCGTGATCGCAGTCGGGCGGCGGGGCAGTGACACGGCGCAGCTTCTGCGTTCCAAACCACCCTACCAACAATGGGATCGTCGTGAATTGGATCGTTACATCGGCGGTCCGCTGATCGTGCGGTGGGGCGATCGTTATGTCGTGGGTGGCCGCAAGTCGATCGGCGGCAAAGGTCCCAAGACGTCGATGTGTTGGCTGATCGATGATGAGTTGCTCGAATTCGCCGAGCTTCCCAGTGGAGGCGACAACTCCTACCCCGGCTTTATTGCATTGAGTCCGACGAAAGCGATCATGTCGTGGTATTCGTCTCACGAAAAAGATGACGACGGCAATCCGATCACCGCAATTTATCTGGCCGACCTTGAAATTGCTCCGGTTCAGAGCCCGGAATGAGAACAAGTGGGGTAGGCTTCCAGCCTGTCATTGCAGCATGGTCGATCTGACAGGCTGGAAGCCTATCCCACCTCTCGCTCGTCGCACGTCTTCCCCTCCCTTCCCCCGCCCACCTCATCTGCCCCCCAATCACCCATGAAACGAATTTTACACGCCGTCGGTCCAGCCATCATTGTGGCGGCGGTGGTTCTCGGTCCGGGATCGATCCTGACCAGTTCCAAGGTCGGTGCTTCGCTAGGATTACTCGGTCTGCCCGTCGTTTTTGGGGCGTCGGTGTTGATGATCGCGATGGTCGCGTTGTCGGCCCGGTTAGGGGCGGTCTACGAAAACAGCCCCTGTGATGAATTGGCCAGTCGGTTGGGACGCCCCGTGGCGGTCGTGATCGGCGTGACACTGTTCACGCTGGTCGCGTTTTTTCAGTCCTCCAACAACATCGCATTGATCGGCGGCGTGGAGCCGATGTTCGGCGACGAGCCGCTGCCGCTGGCTGCGCGAGCGATTGTGTTGCTGGGTGTCAACGGTTTGGTGATCGCCAGTTTGTATCTGTTGAAAAATCTGTATCGCAGCGTCGAAGGGTTGATGAAGATCCTGATCGGTTTGATGACGCTGGCGTTCTTGTTTAATTTTGTCGTGATCTTCGTCAGCCCACCGGATTTCGAGCGTGTGGTTCCCGAGGCTGCGCCGGATGTGTTTGCGTTGTTGGGCATGATCGGCACCACGTTTTCGGTCGGTGGGGCTTTTTACCAAGCCTATCTGGTCAAAGAGAAAGGCTGGGGGATCGGTCAAGTGCGACAGGGAATGATCGATTCGATCGTCAGCATGACCGTGTTAGGATTGATCACGTCGATGATTCTGGTGACGTCGTGGCGGGTCTTTTACGGCAACCCCAACGGCGTGGCATTGTCCTCGGTCGGCGATGTGGCACGGCAATTGGAGCCACTGTTTGGTGCGTCGGCCAAGATTATTTTCTGTACCGGAATCCTCGCCGGCGCGCTCAGTTCGTTCCTGGTCAACGCATTGATCGGCGGGACGGTGATGTCCGACTCGCTCGGCAAGGGATCCAAGCTGGACGACAAATGGCCGCTGCATTTGACCACTGCGGCGCTGCTGGTCGGGATGTGCGTGGCGATCGCGTCGCTGGCCCGCGAAGGCAGCACGGTGCACCTGATCACCATCGCCCAAGCCTGCACGGTGTTGGGCATTCCGGCTTTGGCTGCGGCGTTGATCTACCTAGGCACCCGCAAGGAGTTGACCGGACCGCGCAAGGTGCCACACTGGATCATCGCACTGGCGGTGATCGGGTTTGTCGTTTCCTGTGTGTTGGCCGGTTTAACGGCCAACAAGGTCTATCAAAAAATCAATCCGCCAGCGGCAGTAGCTGAATTGCGTCAACGATGACGTGGCCGTCGGTGTCGTGGTTGTTGATCTCGACTTCGGCGTGTCCGACCGGGAAGGTAAACTTGCCGACCGTGGTGAATGCGCCGTGTTCGGGCTTGCGTCGTTGATCGACCGTCACCGTCTGCGTGGATCCGCCGGCACGGATGATGACCGGAACATTGGTGGCACGATTGGCGTTGGGCGAGTATGCGAGACGTAGTTCGTAGTTGCCTGCCGTTTTGATCGTTACCGGAAACCGAAGGCTTTGGTGGCCCTTGTCGGTGTCGCCGTCGTGGCGATAACCGACGGCGACGAAGGGGCCGACCATCTGACTGGTGGCGTGAAAGCCTGTTCGCTCGGCGGTTTCGTCATCGACGACGATCCCCGGCAGCGACTTGGGGTCGACC
>NZ_JBFHKV010001154.1:0-2547 GCF_041595215.1 Stieleria sp.
AGCCGCCAGCGGCGAGATCTTGACGCTGAAGCTTCGCTACAAACCGCCGACCGAAGAGCAAAGCGAGCTGATCGAATTTGCGGTCAAAGACAGCGGCAAGGCATTCAACCGCACCGACCGCGACTTCCAGTTCGCCGCCTCTGTCGCCGCCTTCGCCATGCTGCTGCGAAACTCCCCGCACAAGGGAGACTGCAACTTTGACATGGTCGAAGAAATCGCCGCCGCCGGTGCCCTCGACGACCGCTCGGGTTACCGCGACGAGTTTCTCTCCTTGGTCCGACGAGCCAAACAACTCGGCGGGGAATGAAAATTTCCGCCCCGCAATCGCCTCCTCCGAGCCTGCTACACTGACGGTTTTCCACCGAAGCATGCGGGAGTTACATGGCGACTGACCTTGCCAATTCGACATCGGATCAGCTGGAGATTTCGTGCCAATCGTGCGGCGCGAGGCTCGTCTTGGAGGCGCATCTGCGTTCAACGCTTTGCCCATACTGTGCGTCGCCGTCGATCGTCAGCCGTCCCCCCTCGCCCAATCGGCCCTCGCCCACGTTTCTGGTCGGGTTTGTCGTCGATCACGAGCACGCGACCAAGACGGTCAAAAACTGGGTCGCCGGCAGCCATATTTTTGCGCGATCGGATTTCAAGGCCGCCGTTCCGGAGCTGACCCGAGGCGTCTACTTGCCGGCCTACTTGTATGGCGCGGTCGCCAACACTCGGTACTCGGCAAGCATCGGCGAGAATTATACGGAGACCGAAACCTACACGACCACCGATTCGAAGGGAAAGACGGTCACGCGAACACGCACAGTGACGAAAACCGAGTGGCGTCCCTTGTCCGGCAATCACTGCTGCTACGTTCTGGACGTGCTCGTCAGCGCCTCTCAAGGCGTCACCAATGCGGCCCTGGAGGCCGTCGAACCGTTTGACCTGCGTGCCCTGCGGCGATACGCCGACTCGTTTATCTCCGGCTGGCTTGCCGAAGAACCCTCCCGCACCCAAGACGATTGTTTCCGTTTGGCACACGACGAAACGATTGCGAAAGTCGGGGCGATGCTCAAGAACTTCATGCCCGGAGACTCCCACAGTAACTTGGAATACCAAACCGATCTGTCACACGAGGTGATTGATTTGGTGTTGCTGCCGATCTGGACCTACGCGGTGCGATACGCCGAAGACCGACCGCCGATCCAAATCCTGGTCAACGGCCAAACCGGTCGTGTCGCGGGCAAGGTCCCCGTCTCGGCCGCCAAAGTCACCTTCGCGGTCGTCGGTGTGCTATTGCTGATCGGAATCCTCTTCCTCTTGTTCCTGGCGGCGCAAGGATGAGCGAAACGATGAATGAAACACAGATCGCTGAATTCAATTGCACCCGTTGCGAGTCGCCGCTGGAGTCCGGCGATCTGCGCTGTGCGATCTGTGGCCAAGCGGCCTTGAATGACCAGACCGTCGAGCGGAAGAAACTGGCGATACAGATCCTGCGTTGCACCGGTTGTGGGGCAGCGATCACCTATGACCCGAAACACCAAGCCCCCTCGTGCTCGATGTGCGGCGACGTGGTCAAAGTCGAATCGATCGATGACCCGATGGAACAAACCGAACATTACTTGCCGTTCACCGTGACGGCCGACGAAGCCCGCGCGGCGCTGCGGGGCTGGCTCGATTCACGGGGATGGTTCCGCCCCTCGGACTTGTCCGCGTCGGCGCAATTGACCCAGCTGAAACCGCTGTGGTGGGTCGCTTGGGTGTTCGACGCGGAGGCCTTTGTCAGCTGGGCGGCCGATTCGAACGAAGGCTCCGGCCGATCGGACTGGGCGCCGCATTCGGGCCAGAACAACATCCAGTTTGATGACATCCTCGTTTCCGCGTCACGCGGATTGAGCCTCAACGAAGCGGCCGCGATCAGTCGCGGGATGAACTTGGCGACCAAGCGGAAGACGCCCGAAGGGGCCGAACGTGACGCCACCGTGGAGCGGTTTGACGTCCAACGATCGCAGGCACGGCAAGAGGTTTCGGCGGCGATTCACCGGATCGCCGCCCAGCGGGCCCAGCAACACTTCATCCCCGGGACACGTTTTCGCAACGTCAAAGTCGCGATCGTTCTGCGCCGACTCGTCACGCGGCGAATGTCGCTGCCCGCCTACGTCCTGGCCTATCGCTACAAAGACCGGTTGTACCGCGTGGTGATCTGCGGCCAGGACATCCGTCTGATGGTCGGCACCTCACCGAAATCGCTGATCAAAATGATCGCCGTCGCCCTGATCGTCGCCGCCATCGGCATGCTATTGCTGCTGATCCTCGCCGCCGGAAGCTAGCGCTCCGAGTCACCTTGCGTTGTTGTTCGCGGCAGGCGCGAGCCCTCCGGTCTTTCAACGTGTCGTTGAGCTGCCCACCGGACGGCTCGCGCCATTCCGCTAACACCTTTCGTGGCTGTTCGCGGCAGGCGCGAACCCTCCGGTCTTTCAACGTATCATTGAGCTGCCCACCGGACGGCTCGCGCCGTTCCGCTAACACCTTTCGTTGTTGTTAGCGGCAGCGAACCGAGTATCC
>NZ_JBFHKV010001155.1:0-2541 GCF_041595215.1 Stieleria sp.
CGCTGCTCCGCAGCGAAACCAGGCGGCTAAAGCCTGCACACCAGCGCACGTTGGTGTCCAGCCTTCAGGCGTTTCCATTCGCTGCTCCGCAGCGAAACCGGGCGGCTGAAGCCTGCACACCAGCGCATGTTGGTGTCCAGCCTTCAGGCGCTTCCATTCGCTGCTCCGCAGCGAAACCGGGCGGCTAAAGCCTGCACACCAGCGCATGTTGGTGTCCAGCCTTTAGGCGTCTCCATTCGCTGCTCCGCAGCGAAACCAGGCGGCTAAAGCCTGCACACCAGCGCACGTTGGTGTCCAGCCTTCAGGCGTCTCCATTCGCTGCTCCGCAGCGACAGTAGGCGGCTGAAGCCTGCACACCAACACGTATGCCCGTTCTTTCCCCCTTTTCCGCGACCGTCCCCCCGTCTTTCGCGAGCGAATGCCCTATGCCCCGCCTTTGCCTCCCCCTGCTAGCCGTGGTGATTTTGGCTCCCAACATCCTGCCCTTCGGTGGTTCCGGCGATCGTCTAGCCGCCCAGCCGCCCGGGACCGAGGCCGCCGGATTCGGACAGGGACCGTCCACGCTACCGGCCAACGAGATCACTAATTTCAAGGGCGCCCTCAAAGGCATGCGGCGAAACATTGTCGTGGTCGAAAAAGAGGACGGCAGCGAGGCGCTCGTCGCGTTGCCAGACACGATCTCGTCGTTCCAATTTGTCGCCAAAGCGACGCCGGCGTTTTTACAACGCGGCATGCTGGTCCGCTTCTCCGCGAACTTCGGCCCCGGAGGCGTGCCGTTGGCCCCGGTCGAAAAAATCACACTGTTCCAACCGGTCGATCCGCGTTCACTGCACGGCCGGACCAAAGAACAATTCACTCCCGGCGTTTACTCCGACGCCAATCGCGGCAATCGAAATCAACCAATGGTCGGCAAGCTATCGATCGTGGGACAACTGATCGGCTTGACCCCCAACGGTGTCCTGGCCGTCCAGGCGGGGAAAATCCCCGTCCAAGTCCCGGTGGACGCCAACACCACGTTGGAAGTCCGCTACAACAATCTGGCCTTGGCCCAAGAAGGCGATCCCGTCTCGGTCACCGGTTTTTACCAGCCCCCCAATGAAAACCAAGTCAAAGCCGATCGGATCACCATCACCACCGACCGGGTCTACGGAGAATACCAACCCGCCACCGAACGAAAATCCAGACGCAAACGCGGTGACAAGTCGGACGACAACGAATCTGACAAGGCCCTGGGAAGCGAGACGGAAAAAGGAGACAATCCGAAGCCGGACGACGCACAGCCAGAGACTGAGAAAGAGGATTCATGAAAACACTGATTCAAGGAGGACGCCTGATCGACCCGGCCGGCGACGTCGACCAGATCGCCGACCTGTGGCTGCATGACGACGCCATCATCAATGGAGACGCCCTGGCCGCCGAAGACGCCGATCGCGTGATTGACGCTCGGGGATGCGTCGTGATGGCCGGTGGAATTGACATCCACACGCACATCGGTGGCGGCAAACTGGCGATCGCCAGACTGCTGATGCAAGACCGAATCGACGACGACGCCCGCGCGACCGCCCGAAGCGCGGCCGAAAGTGACTACCTGCCCTCGGCCGCCGTCGCTGCCCAGCGGTATTTGGAAATGGGTTACACCGTCGCGCTCGAACCCGCCGTCATCCCCTGCAACGCCCGCGCCGCGCACGCCGAGATGGCGGACATGCCTGACTTGGCAACCGGCGGCTTCTGCTTGCTCGGCAACGACGACCTGTTGTTGACCCTGCTCTCACGCGACGCGCCCCAAGCCGAAATCAACGACTACGTCGCCTGGATGGTCCGCGCTACCCAGAGCATTGCCGTCAAAGCCGTTAACCCCGGCGGCATCTCGGCCTTCAAGTTCGGTCAGCGTGAACTGGACGTCGACACGCCCCATCCCCATTACGGCGTCACACCGGCGCAGATCATCCGCCGGCTCGCCAGAGCCGTCCATGAAATCGGTCTCGTGCACCCGCTGCACATTCACACCAGCAACCTGGGCGTACCGGGAAACATCCGCTCCACCATCGCGACGATGGAGGCGGCCGACGGGTTGCCGATCCATCTCACCCACGCCCAGTTTCATTGCTACGGTGACGAGAGTCAGTACGGGATGTCCTCGGCAGCCGAACAACTCGTCGCCGCGATGGCGAAACACCCCAACGTGACGATCGACGTCGGTCAGATCATGTTCGGACAAACGGTGACGATCAGCGCCGATGAACCCCATCAATTCGACAACCGCCATCACGCCTCGCCGCGCAAATCCGCGATCGTCGATATCGAATGCGAAGCCGGTTGCGGTGTCGTGCCCTTTCGATACCGCCGCCGCCAATTCGTGCATTCGCTGCAATGGGCCATCGGGTTGGAACTGTTTCTGATGATCGACGACCCAACACGCGTTTTCTTGACCACCGACCATCCCAACGGAGCCCCCTTCACCGCGTACCCGCACCTGTTGCGGTTGCTCGGCGATCGCTCCTTTCGCGAAACCGCATTGGCGGAAATCCATGCCGATGCCGC
>NZ_JBFHKV010001156.1:0-2539 GCF_041595215.1 Stieleria sp.
AACGGCGTGGTGAGCAACAACGTTGCCTTCGACAATTTCCTGGACGGTTTCTGGTTCGAAGACAACTACGATACGATCCAAGACAACCTGTCCGTTTTCAACTTTGGAAACGGGTTTACGCTCAACGATACCGCGGGCACAGTCAGCGGAAACTATGCCGCATCCAATTCGTTCAATGGTTTCGAGTTCCGCAATAACTTCGGGGATTTTGAAGACAACACGTCCGAACAGAACGGATCCAATGGCTTTGATTTCAAACACAATGCGGGAACGATTACGCGAAACCAGGCGATCGGCAACGACGACGACGGATACGATTTTTCCTACAACCTCGATACGTTCAGCGACAACGAAGCGATCAGCAATTGGAACGATGGTTTCCAGTTTTACAGCAACGATCACCTGATGACGGGCAACCAGGCGATTGGCAATGCCGAGGACGGTTTCTACTTCAACCAGAACAACGGCTTGTTTGATGACAATTACGCCGAAGGCAACTTTGACGACGGCATCGACCTGGTCGAGAATTTTGGCACGCTTTCCAACAACGAGTCCAACGACAACGCCGACCAGGGCTACACCGGACTCAACAGCGGCACGTCAACGGACAACGAGGGAAGCGGTAACGCGGGCGGCGATGATTTTTGATCGCCGCGTGGCGGGTGTTCGCCGAGACTTTCAACAGGTTGCAGAAATGACAGAATGATTGGAGGTGGCAGAATCATACGGGGCAGAATGATGTTCTGACCGCGCAAATCGCCACCCCATCATTCTGCCGCCCCATCATTCTGCCACCCTCGGCTCGCTAAGACCGTCGACTGGCGACGGCAGCTAAGCATCATCAGACAGCGATTGACCGCCGGTTTGCATTGACCGCTGCTATGCTCAGTACGTCAATTCCGCACCGGTGTAGAATCCGATGCCGGGGCGGAACACGCCCAAACCCGACCGATAGTCGAGGTGTTCGCGGTAGAATTTGTCGGTCACGTTTTCGATCCCGCCGGTGACGAGCAACGCCCCGAAACGTCGATAGGTGCGGATGTTGTAGACGGTGAATCCCGGCGTCGCGACTTCTTCCAGCGTCGCCGCAACGCGGTCTTGGTTGTCGACCACGCGGGCGAATAGCTCGACGCCCCAGCGTCGCTCGGGTGAGGGGTCTTGGATCAACAATCCCAAACGGCCTTCCAACGGAGCGATCCCGGGCAACGGTTCGGCATCGACGGTATCGTTGGCGCTGCGCGAATCGAACGCGGACAGCCGGGCGGGGTCGAGCCGACTACGGTCGCGGCCTTCCAGATAGGTGACGATCCCGAAGACCGAGAACATCGAGGTCAGATCGGTTTGACCGTAAGCTTCCATTCCCCACAGCGTCGCCAAATCGGTGTTGACGAATCGGGCTCCGGTCTGGAACCCGTCGGTGGTTCCGGCCGGGTCGAGCAAGTCGTAGGTGATGTAGTCTTCGATGTACGCGTGATGGACGTGCGCCCCGAGTTGAACCGAGTCTTGCTGGTACTGAATGCCTAAATCGTATTGGTACAGCCGTTCGGGGTCCAAGTCGGGGTCACCGTCCAGGAACGTCAATCCGCGTTGTAGCGAACCGATGTACGTGTATTCGGAGTACATTTCGGTCAACGTCGGCTGCCGCATGGCGAACCCGACTCCCGCATTGGCACTCCAACCGTTTCCGAGCGTCCGTGTGGCGGTCAAGAACGCCGAGCCGAGAAAGAAGTCTTTGTCGAGCGTCGTGTCTTCGAGTTCACTGAGCGGATCCTCCACGCCGACGACCGTGTCGCGTGAATCGGTGAACACGCCATCGACGCGGACGCCGCCGGTCACCAGGACGTCGTCGGTGACTTGCGAGATGTTTTCCAGGTACAGCCCGATATCGAGCGAATCACTGCGCGGGATCGGATAGTTGTTGTCGTTGGTGTCCGGATCAAAGACGTCAAACTCGTTGAGTTCTTGGTTCAAATAGATCAGGTCCGTTCCCCAAGAGATCTGTCCGGAATTCGTGTAGCACGTGGACTCCAGCCGGTACCCGCCCGACAGTGCATCGCCGTCGGTCACGGTGAGTCCGTCGTCAGCCCCGAATGACGACGGATAAAATGTCTGTCGCAGCAACGGGATCTGGCGATGTTTTGCCGGACGCCTGGTGTCGCCTTCGAACCGTGTGCGGTTGTACCAAACCTCGGCGGTGAAGCGATCGGCAAACAGGGGCATGTCGTTGGTGTACGTGACCTCGTAGCCGTCGGTGACCAGAAAGTTCAAATCGGTGACCAGCCCGGGGAATTCGACATCCGTTTGATCGAGTCGCAGTAAGTTCAGCTCGATTTTCTGGTGATCGGACAAATCGAAACCGAACGCCACAAACAGGTCGCGAGACTTGTAGCTGGCGGGGATGAAGAAGTCGTCTTGGCCGGTTTCGTAGTCGTTGCCTGTCCGATGGCCGTAACTGATATGAAAACCGTAGTCTTCGTTGCCGCCCCAGTAGGACTGGCGGCCATAAAGCTGTTCGCCGTTGGTGTTGTACGTCGCACTG
>NZ_JBFHKV010001157.1:0-2534 GCF_041595215.1 Stieleria sp.
AATGCGGTTTTGCGTCTGCACGCTAACGCTTGGCCGCTAAAACGTTGGTGTTGACACTCTGTTCGGTTTACGCGACTTCACTTCCTTTTTGATTTCCGTCATCGCTCGGCCTCGCTTCAGCCGAGAAAGGATGAGTCGTGAGGAACCTGGACGGACGAAAGAATGAAAATTGAAAATTGAAAATTTGCAATTGGAAGTTTTCATTTTGCAATTTTCAATATCTTGCTCCGTGTCCTGCAACGGGGAAACGGGTGCCAGGCATTTCAGGAATGAAACCTGCGCAAAGGAAAAAGCCGTCAACCCCGAACTTTTAGCAGCCCACGCTAACGCACCACGTACCACTGAATCGCCAGGAAGTGACACAGGGCGGCGGAGATGACGAACAGGTGCCAGACGACGTGTAGGTATTTGAACTTGGAATCGTTCACCAGCACGATCACGCCCAGGGTGTACAACACGCCGCCGAGTAACATCCCCCAGCCGAGCCCCGATGGCACCTTGCCATACAACGGAATCGCCGGCAGCCAGCCTAGTAAAAGGTAGCTGACGGTCGCCACGTTGTTGACGCGATGACGCATCAGCAACTTGCCGGCGATGCCGACGAAGGCCGCCACCCAGATCGCTGTCAACAACGGCGTACGGACCGCGTCGGGCGCGTAGCGAAACACAATCGGCGTGTAGGTCCCCGAGATCATCGCGTAGATCATCGCCTGGTCCCAAGCCCGCAGCGTGTCCAACAGCGGTTGCTGCAGAATCGCGTGGGACAACGTTGAAAACGAAAACGTCGCGAACACCGATGCGATGTACGCCGCACAGGCCAACGCCAACCCGGGCCGGTCAGGCAACGCCTCAAGCACCAGCCATGTTCCCAGCACCAGTGACATCAATGCCGCCAACCCATGCGTCAGCGCATTGGCCCACTCTTCACCGTGGCGGACCGGTGCGTTTCCATGAGTGGGGGCGGGTTCGTTCACAAAGCCTGATGCTCCGATATTCCTGGCGTTGGGGTCGCGGAACTCGCCGACGGTTGATCGATTTTATCAACCCTTTGGCGTGAGCCTACCGGGCTCGCTGCGTGAATCGCGGTCTTGGAGAGGGGGGGAAGCTGGAAGCTTCCCGAATCGCAAGCTGGAAGCTTACGCCACTTTTCGCTTGCGGCTACTTCCAGGTTCGTGCCAGGGCGGCGGCCACCCGCGTGGCCCCGAAGTCGATCAGCCGCGTCGGCGAATTCTTCAGGGTCGTATCAACGGCGGGGTCGGCGTTCATCGCCGCGAAAAAGCATTCCCTCATCGCCGGATCGGCCAGATCAAACGAATGGGATCCCGAGACGATCGCCACGGATTGGGCGACATTGATGGCGAGGAATTGAATCTCCAACCGCATCGGACTGTACGCATCGATCGACTCGATGTTGCAGTACAGCACCGTATCGACGAAGTGTTGATTGCCGAGTTCGACCAGCTTGCGTTCGTCAAATCGACCGCTGTGAATCGGAAAACAGGCTTCGCAGACCCGCCGCGGACTTTCAACCACGTCGACGCCGGCTTTTGCCCGCAGCGCGCCGGCCAAGGTTTGCATCAATGCCATCTGCTCTTTCAGGCGATCCTGACCGTCCAAGGGCGCGACGATCAACACGCGATTCGGCTTCAATTGTCCCAACAGCGGTGACGTTCGCACCGGCTGCGGAGGGCACTGGGGCGCCGTCGGTTTTCTCGCTGAATCGGTCGCGTCCTGGCAATGGCACGTCGCACCACAATCTCCCTTGCAGCGCGTCCACCAGCGAGGCGGACCGGCCGGCGACCACTGGATGGACCAAGCCAAGATCAAGGTCGTAGCGAGCAATCGAAATCTAAAGGTATGCACGACACTAAGTCCCGTTCGCCGAAATTTCACGCACCAACACATCGTCCAACTCTTCGCGGATCGATTGCAGCATCCGATCGGTTTCCATCAGATAGCGGTTGTATTTCTGCTCCGCATCGTTCAGCTTCGTTTGCAGTTCACGATTGATCTGCCGCGTCGCCTCGATCTCCTCATACGCCCCTTCCACGGCCTTGGTCGAACGCCCCAGCAACGATTCCGTCTGGTCGAGTTTTTCCTTGAGCCGTTTGTTTTCGGCGTCCAGCATGGCCAACTTGGCTTTCAGGTCACCGTTTTCTTCGATCAATCGGAGCGCATGCTGTGTCGCCGTGATCTGATTGTCGCCCAGCACAGTGCCTCGCGCCAGGGGCGCGTTGGTGTTGACCGAGCCGTTTGCCAGCCGCGATGGCTCGCCGCGATAGTTCATGCCGGAGCGATTGGATGCTCGTGGATCCGGATAACCTTGCTGCGGACCGTAAGTTCCCTGACCGTATGCGTCCTGCCCGTCCCATCGGCGGGCCGGACCGCTTCCCTGTTGTCCCGTCGGATGCGGGATCTCGCCCGTCGCCAGTTCAGCGATCGGTGGCGGCAAAGGCCGTTGAATCTGGTTGTACGCCGCAGGCCCGACGGCATGCTGCTCGGCCGACTCGGCCGCCCGCATCGGGTTCGGGCTG
>NZ_JBFHKV010001158.1:0-2532 GCF_041595215.1 Stieleria sp.
CGGCTTCCAGCCGGCCTCCAGCACCATGTCAGCATCCACCCTCGCCGCAACGCGTTTGCCCTCGGTTTCAGAAATCACGCAATTGCAAATCGACACCGTGGCCGCTTGGCACCAGGGGCCGATCGAGAATCCCTATGACGGGTTCAAGCAACTCGTGTGCACCCAGCATGAATACAACTATCGGCTGTGGCACCAGGAAGACATCGCCCGCAGCCCGACCGCCGACGATGTCAAGATTGCCGAAGTGAAACGGGCGATCGACAAACTCAATCAACAGCGAAACGACATGATCGAAAAGCTGGATGATGCGATCACCGAACTGCTCCGCACGCTGCATGTCCAACCCGCCGCCGGTGCGCCGATCAACACCGAAACCGCCGGCAGTGCGATCGACCGTTTGTCGATCATGTCGCTGCGGCTGTACCACTATCGCGAGCAACTCGATCGTGAAGATGCCGATGCGAATCACCGAGCGATGGTCGCGGCGCGAATCGATCTGTGCCAACAGCAGCACACGGATCTTTCCAATTCGCTACAAGAATTACTGGTCGACATCTTCGACGGAAAGAAGCAACACAAGACGTATCGTCAAATGAAGATGTACAACGATCCGTCGCTCAACCCGGAAATCTACAAGTCGTAAGTAGCGGCTGTCTGCCGGCGGGCCGATCGCTGATTCAAACCGTCGACGGGTCGACGGAGTGTTCGGTTTGCGGGTTGCCCGGCAGGATCACCGCGCCGTCGCGGAGCTTTCCGGTCGGCCGGGGTTTGTTGTTCGGTGCGCCGTTGATCCGCTGATTCGGTGGCACCACGACGCCACAGCTGACCACAAACTGGATCGCTTCGTCGATCGTCATGTCGATATCGATCGTATCGCTGCGCCGGACCGTGACGGTGAACCCCGTCATCGGCATCGGGCTGGTCGGCATCAGCACGCTCATCATTTCTTCACCCGTGGCGTCGTGCAATTGACGGACGCTGTTGCCGGTGACGAATCCCAATGACCAGATGCCCTTGCTGGGGTATTGAACCGCGACGACGTTGTTGAACTCGATTTCACGTTCGCTGAACGCAAAATCGGTGACCTGCTTCACGCTGCCGTAAACCTTGTTGACGAACGGGATGCGCAAGATCGCTCCGTCGAAGCCGCGGAAAAACCAGCGGCCGAGGCGAAACGTGAACAGACGTCCCATGAAATACAGGACCGTCAGGAACACGATCAGGAAGACCGGGACGACATACTTTCGCTGCATCCAAGTGATCTGGATGTAGCGATGCCAGTAGGCGTTTGCCGAAACCAGCGGTTTGGCGTCGGTCCCGAACTTGTCCGCGTTCTCGTTGACCCTGTCGACGATTTCTTTGGGCAGGTAACGTCGCCCCGTCGGATCCGGGACGTACTTGCTGTAGCCCAGCAGCGTGTAGGTGCTGAAGCCGCCGTCAGGTTCGGGTACCGCCCCTTCAGGAACTGTGCTCAGCGTGCCGTCGAAGTATTCGGCGCCCCACACCAGTCCCTCCTGGACGATCCACTCGGTCGGACGCAGCACGTACGTTTCGATCGTTCGCCACGCCCAAATCAGGACCAGAATGGTCAACAGCGGCGGCAAAACGACCCCCAGGCCGCGAATCAAAATGTTTCGCACGCTCACCGTTCGAGAAGCATGAAAGTTATCGTCGTGATCGGTCACAGCGGGTGTGGTTGAATCAGGCAAAGCAATGGAAAAAGGTTGTGAGTAGAACTGTACGCTACTGGGTCAAGTCTGGATTGGAATTCCCGGGGCGGCCTTCGGACGTAGCGGCCCCTAACCCTCACAGTATGCACAATCGGCATGTTCGCAAGAATCATCGCATTGAAAAACCCGTCTTCCAGCCCGCCACGCCTCCGCCACGCTTTGAATTTGCCGAAACTTCGCGAACTGCCTGCATTAAGGCGCTTCGGCCCCTCGACGGAATTCTTAGTAGCAATTCCCCGAAAACTCGACACTCGGTCATCCCGAGCAGGCGCGTGCAACGACCGCGACGGTCACACGGCGTGCCCCGGCTTGTTTGAGCACCTTCGCGTTTTCCCCTGCGGTGGCGCCGGTTGTCATCACGTCGTCGATCAACAGCACGTGTTTGCCTGCCAGCGACCGCCGTCGCCAGGGTCGCCAGGGCGTCCGCGAGGCGCAAAACGCGCCGCTCACGTTCGCAATCCGCTCCTTTTCCCCCAACCAAGCCTGCTTGTTGATCTTGCGTGTGGTCGCCAGCAAGTCCGCGTAGGCCACGTCCGGCCAGCCCCGGCCCAGGGCGCGGGTGACCGATCGGGCCAGCACACGGCTGCCGCCGGCCCCCCGCTGAATACGACGCCACAGATGCGACGGGACGGACGTGATCAAGTCCGGAATGTCGGTTCCTGCCTCGCTGGTGATGTCCGATGGCGGTTCGATGACCTCTCGAATGCGGCGGGCCAATCGTCGTGCCAATGCGTCGGCGAGCGAAATCTGGCTGCCGTACTTTGCCGCCACGACCGCGCTGCGTACCAACCCGTCGTAGCTC
>NZ_JBFHKV010001159.1:0-2528 GCF_041595215.1 Stieleria sp.
CGCATCCCCACGCGCTGCGAAGCAGCAAGACGGAGCGGCTGAAGCCTGCACACCAACCAACTCCCCTTCTTCCCCAATTCCACCCCATGACCGCCGACGCCACCCAAGATCCCTCCGACGCGCCAGAGGACGAAGGGCCGGGCTGCATGCCGGCGATCCTGGCGTCGATGGTCTTGATGGGCATCATCGGGTTCCTGACCTGCGGCGTGATGACGTGGCTGATTTTCGACAAGCAAGACGAATTGGCGTTGCGTTCGATGCGCGGCAGTTTCATTCCTGCGGTGGAGCAGAGTTTGCTCGAACCGGAAGAAAAGGCGGCGACGGTCAAATTGCTCAACACCTTTGTCGACGAACTCGAACGCGGCCGACTCGAAGGCTGGCAAGCCTCCGGCGTGATGCAACGCATGACCCGGTTGCCGGTGCTGCAGTGGGGGCAGATCCGCCGCATCGAAAAATTCGTCGATGATCATCCCGATCAGTTTTCCGCCGGCGATTCCCTGCAATTCGTCCGTTTGCGCAAAGGCGTGGAACGAAACAAGATCACCACCATTGACTTCGTTCATATCCTAACACCGGTGCTCCAGTCCGATCCCGGCAACGAGGAGGCTCAGTTGGTTGAACCGTTGACCGTCGATGCAGTCCGCGAAGTCGTCAAGCGGGCTCGAACCTCGGCCGACCGTGGCGAAATCGAACTGACCCCCAAAGATGACGTCGGCATCGACACGCTCGTCCGCCGCCAGATCGAAGCTGGAATCCAAAAGGGAACGTATTAGCAACCGTTGGTGTCCAGCCTTCAGGCGCATCCCCACGCGCTGCGAAGCAGCAAGACGGAGCGGCTAAAGCCTGCACACCAGCAACCGTTGGTGTCCAGCCGTTAGGCGCATCCCCACGCGCTGCAAAGCAGCAAGACGGAGCGGCTGAAGCCTGCACACCAGCAACCGTTGGTGTCCAGCCTTTAGGCGCATCCCCACGCGCTGCGAAGCAGCAAGACGGAGCGGCTAAAGCCGGCACACCAGCACCGCTACCATTCCCAACCTCCAAGGAAAACGCCAGTGTCAAATCGAAAGGTGGTCGTGGTCGGTGCCGGCCCGGGTGGATTGGCCGCGGCGATGCAATTGGCCCACGCCGGCTGTGACGTGACAGTGCTGGAACGTCGCGATCGTCCCGGCGGTCGAACGTCGGCCATCGAAATCGACGGCTATCGCTTCGATTGCGGCCCCACCTTCTTTCTGTACCCCCGCGTGCTCAAAGAAATCTTCGCCGGCTGCGGCTACGACCTGATGAAGGAAGTGCCGATGGAGCGGTTGGATCCGCAGTACCGTCTGACCTTCGGTGGCGGCGGACAACTCGATTGCACCCCGGACCTGGCGGAGATGGATCGTCAGATCGCTGAATTGTCGCCGCCCGACGTCGGTTCGCTGGCCCGCTACATGGACGACAACCGGACCAAGTTGGAAAAATTTCGGCCGATTCTCGAGTCGCCGTTCTCATCGATCGCCGACCTGATGCGTCCCTCCATGATCGGTGCCGCCAAACACCTGCACCCGTTTCGTTCGCTCGGCCAAGAATTGCAGCGGTACTTTTCCGATCCCAGACTGGTCATCGCGTTCGCGTTCCAATCCAAGTATCTGGGCATGTCGCCGTTCAATTGCCCCAGCCTGTTCAGCATCCTGTCGTTCTTGGAATACGAGCACGGAGTCTGGCATCCGATCGGCGGTTGCAGCCGCGTGAGCGAACGGATGGCGGAAATCGCGGAGGAGTTGGGCGTCAAATTCCGTTACGACGAACCGGTTCGCAGCGTGGAGATGGAAGGCCGCCACGTCCGATCCTTGACCACCGATCAAGGCAACTATGCGGCCGACGCGTTCGTGGTCAACGCCGACTTTGCCGACTGGATCAGCCGCACCGTTCCCAACGAGAAACGCAAGCGGTGGACCGACGAAGTGATCGCAACGAAACGGTTCTCCTGCAGCACGTTCATGTTGTACTTGGGCATCGAAGGTTTGTACGAAGACCTGCCCCACCACAGCATTCACATCAGCGAAGACTATGAAAACAATCTTCGCGAGATCGAGCAGACGCACACGCTCAGCCAAGACCCGTCGTTCTACGTCCAAAACGCCTGCGTCACCGATCCCTCGTTGGCTCCGGCCGGTCACAGCACGTTGTACGTGTTGGTCCCGGTGACGCATCAGACCGGATCGATCGACTGGGAAGCCGAATCGCCGGCGTTCCGAGAATTGACGCTCGATCGAATGGCCGCGATCGGATTAGGAGACCTTCGCAGCCGCATTCGGACCGAGCATACGATCACGCCCCAAAACTGGAACCAAGACTACGCGATCCACAAAGGCGCGACGTTCAACTTGGCGCACAATCTGGGCCAGATGCTGCACAACCGACCGCGAAACCGATTCGAAGACTTGGGCAGCGTTTACCTGGTCGGCGGAGGCACCCATCCGGGCAGCGGCCTGCCGGTGATCTATGAATCCAGCCGCATCACCACCGGGCTGGTTCTCAAAGACTTC
>NZ_JBFHKV010001160.1:0-2525 GCF_041595215.1 Stieleria sp.
ATTCACCTGCCGCTTCGGTCAAGTAGAGATGCGGTTCGAACCGCGATCGATCCAGCGATTGCGAAAGCAGCAACACCTGCCGTTCGCTGCCGCCGCCGCGCATCGAGCTGACCATCAATAAGACTCGTTTGCGCTGATTCGGCATGCGGTTTCCATCTCTCGTTTGAAAACGTGGCGTACGCTTCCAGCTTGCGATTTACGCTTGATGGCAAGCTGGCAGCGTACCCCACTGTTTATCGTTTCACGTCGATCCAGACCAGTCGGTGATCGCTGGCTTTGATCCACGTGCTCTGTGGGTCATCGCCGGTCGGCCAGAACACCCCGCTGTCGATGACATTCAAATCCTTGCTGGGCAGGACAAAGTCGACTCGCATCAAACCGTTGCGTCCGAAATCGGCGGTCTTGCTCTGCTGGACGTCTCGGGTGCGGGAATGATTCAACAGTCGGGTGATCGCTTCGCGGCGGCCGCTGCCGTCGATCGGGTCCGCGTTCAGATCGCCCATCACGACAAAACTTGCGTCGGCATCGAGCGGGCCGGCGCGGCCGTCGTCGTCGATCAGCCACGAGTCGGCGGCATCATCGTCGGACAGATAGTGATTCCAGAACTCGATTTCATCATGGTTGCGAGCCCCATTTCGGTCTTCGGGCCCGTCGAACACCGGCGGCGTCGGGTGGCTGGCGAGGACGTGGAGCACGCGATCACCGATTTGAATCGGCACATCAATGTGATTCTTGCTGCTCAGCCGCAGCTTGGACCACGTCGCGTCGTCGTAATAGGGCTGCCCGGTCGCGGGATCCACCGGACGAATCGCGCCGGGCAGATCTTTCCAACGCAGTGTTTGAAACGAGCGAATCGATGCGGTGTCGATCGGAAAACGGCTGTAGACGGTCATCGAGTACTGGCCGGGGTAAATGCCGTAACCCCAGGCGTCGTTTCCGGAACCCAATTGTCCATCGTTATTCAAATCCAATGTCGAATCGATTCCGGTGTTGCTGGCCGCACTGTAGAAGTACGGGAAAATAACGGGGGGCAGTTTCCCATCGCCATCGGCATTGTTTTGGGCGACGGCAAAATAGTTTTCCGCAAGCAGCCTGGCCGGCGCCGCATCGGGTTCGTGATCGAGTTCATTGATCAGCAGCACGTCCGGTCGTATGGTTTGAACGATGCTCGCGATCCGTTTGGCTTGCCGGTCGTCGCGAGCGGAAAGTCGCTCCCGGATTTCCCCTTGGCGTTTGCCATACAGTGAGACGTTGAAGGTCGCGATGCGTAACGTTTCCGTCATCGGAGTCTCCGTGGACGACGTTTGGGCCGTCACCTCGGGCACCAGGAAGGTCGCGATCGAGAGCGCGAGGGTCATTCGAATCCACGTGGTCTTTCGATACATTGTTTGTCGCTTGGACCTCAATCGTGTGCGGGTCGCGAAACCGTCAACGACGTTTGCGATGCCGTTTGCCATGGATACAGACGGGTGGACCTACCCGTAGCCTACCCCGGACGCTGCTTGACGCTAAGAGAGCGGTTCCAATTTTATCACGCTGAATCAGAACCGATGATTGATATTCATAATTGCCCCGCGATCGAAGTGCACCAACACCTGGGGGCTCGACCGTTGGCCGATGGGTCAACGAGTTTTTCGGTTTGGGCGCCGCTGGCCGATCGCGTCAACATCGACGTGGTCGATGGGCCGCAAGCGATCGAAATGACCAAGGATTCGGTCGGTTATCATCACGCCACGGTCGCCGGAGTCACGGCGGGATCGCGTTATTTTTATCGCGTCGACGGCGGGCCGCGGCGACCGGATCCGGCGTCACGATTTCAGCCCCAAGGGGTTCACGGACCGAGCGAGGTCGTTGATCCGAGCTTTGACTGGACCGACCACGACTATCGCGCGCCGAGTCGCGACGAGCTGATCATTTACGAGCTTCACGTCGGGACCTTTACCGATGCAGGAACGTTTGCCGCGGCGATCGATCGAATTGCTGAACTCGTGGAATTAGGGATCACGGCGATCGAGTTGATGCCGGTCGCGGCATCAGCCGGCCGCTGGAATTGGGGCTACGACGGCGTCGCGTTGTTTGCCCCGATGAACGCCTTCGGGACTCCGGACGACTTTCGCCGCTTCGTCGACGCCGCACACGCGGCGGGCTTGGCCGTGTTTTTGGATGTCGTTTACAACCACCTGGGACCGGAAGGTAACTATTTGTCTGAATTTGGTCCTTACCTTTCGTCGAAACATCGGACCGTTTGGGGTGATGCTCCGAATTTCGATGATCCCGTTCACGGCGACGCGGTGCGACGCTTCTTTGCCGCCAACGCGGTGTACTGGCTGGACGAGTTTCACCTGGATGGGTTGCGCGTCGACGCGATTCACTGCATGGCGGATGATCGTGAGCCACATGTGGCCGCCGAGATCCGTGACGAAGTGGCGTTCTGGTCGCGGCAAAGTCAACGCGACGTGATGCTGATCGCCGAATCCAACGTCTATGATCCCGAGATGACGGTCCCACGTGAGAGCGGCGGGATC
>NZ_JBFHKV010001161.1:0-2522 GCF_041595215.1 Stieleria sp.
AGCGACAATGGGCGGCTAAAGCCTGCACACCAGCGCACGTTGGTGTCTAGCCTTTAGGCGATTCCCGGTCGCTGCTGTGCAGCGACAATGGGCGGCTAAAGCCTGCACACCAACACTCATGCCCGTATCATTGGTAACTGCCTCGAATGGTTCGGGGCGGTTAGTTTATCGAATCGAATCGCCGTCGTGGTTTGTCGACGGACGCCGAAATCAGGAGTAGAACCCCAACCACCCGACATGCTGAACAATCTAACCACTGAAGCCCGGAATCCTGAATCGAGCGAAATTGATTCGCTGTCGGCACTGGAGATCGTTCGGCTGATGAACCGCCAAGATGCATTGATCGCTGCCGCCGTGGCCGCTCAAGCGGAGTCGATCGCCGCAGCCATCGACGTGATCGCCGACCGTTTCCGCGCCGGGGGCCGGTTGTTGTACATGGGGGCCGGGACCTCGGGCCGATTGGGGGTGCTCGATGCGAGTGAATGTCCGCCAACATTCAACACCCCGCCAGAGATGGTGGTCGGCTTGATCGCTGGAGGCGAGAAAGCGTTGACGCGTGCGATCGAAGGCGCCGAGGATCATCCTGAGTTGGGCCAACGCGACTTGGCCGACAAAGAACTGTCTGATCAAGATGTCGTGATGGGGATCGCGACGAGTGGGCGAACCCCCTACGTGATCGGTGGCTTGCGATTCGCAAACCAGGTCGGTGCCTTCACGATCGGATTGAGCTGCAATGCCGATTGTGAACTGAGTCCCCATTGTAAAATCATGATCACGCCGGTCGTCGGCCCCGAGGTGATCAGCGGTTCGACGCGGATGAAGGCGGGGACCGCCACAAAAATGGTGCTCAACATGCTGACCACCGGGGCGATGGTCCGGATCGGTAAGACGTATGGCAATTTGATGGTCGATCTGCGTGCCACCAACGAAAAACTGACCATGCGATCCTGTCAAATTGTTGCCGAACTGACGGGTGTTCCGCCGCTAGAGGCGCGCCGTTTGTTGGACCGCTGCGATGGCGAAGTGAAGACGGCAATCGTTTCGCATTTACGCGGCGTCACCGCCCAACAGGCTCGTCAACAGCTCTCCGAGTGCGATGGCCATTTACGCCGCGCCCTTCAACGAGACGACGCGTGATGCACCAAGACGACTTGATCCTCGCCATCGATGGGGGCGGATCAAAGACGATGGCGTGGCTTGCGATTCGCGATGAACAGGGCGGCATCCAAAGAATCGGGGCCGGGCGATCGGGGCCCTCCAACGCGCGCAGCGTCGGCTTCGAACAAGCGACGGCGAACCTGGACCTCGCCATCGATGCTGCCTTTGAGGATGCCGATCGAGCCCGAACGACGGTGGCTAGCGCCTGTCTGTCGCTCGCCGGTGCGGATCGGGAGTCCGAGCAAGCCGAAATTCGAAGTTGGGCGCAGCAACGCCAGTTAACACGTCACTTACAGATTACCAATGATGCGATTCCGGTGTTGTACGCGGCGTCCGATGACGGAGTGGGGATTGGCTTGATCTCCGGGACCGGTTCACTGGCGATCGGACGCAGCGCTACCGGAGCGACCGCGCGGTGTGGAGGGTGGGGTGGACTGTTCGGTGATGAAGGCAGCGGGTATCAAATCGGAATTGCCGGTTTGCGCGCCGTCGCGCGGGCTGCCGATGGTCGTGGTCCCCAAACCAGTTTGCTGCCACGCATCCTCGAACGCTTTCAAATCTCCAGTCCGAGCGAATTAGTTCCGATCATTTATTCCGAGCAAACCGACCGCTCATCGATCGCCCGGCTGGCTCCGATCGTGTTTGCGGCTGCGGAGTCGGGAGATGCCGCCGCAGCAGCCATCGTCGAGTCCGCGACGGCGGAGTTGTCTGAGATGGTGGCCGTGCTGGCGCAGCGTCTGGGGTTTGCGGATGCGCCGTTTGCCTTTGCCGTCACGGGCGGTGTGCTAACGCAGCAGCCAGGGTTTGCCGAGCGGCTGCGGCAGCTGCTGATTGATTCGAAGCTGCAGCCGATGCTGCAACGGATCGAAGACCCGGTTGCGGGATCGCTGGTCTTGGCCGCGACCGAGTGTTAGCAATGGAGTCGTGCGGAACGACTGGCTCAATGACGCTCGAACAGGGGTAAGAGCCGACAGTCATTTTACGTTCGTTGCTTAGCGGCAGGGCGCAAGCCTGGACCGCTAAAACGTTGGTGTTGACACTCTGTTCGGTTTACGCGACTTTGCTTCCTTTTGATTTCGTCACCGCCCGGCCTCGCTTCAGCCGAGACAGGATGAGTCGTGAGGAACCTGGACGGACGGAAGATTGCAAATTGAAAATTGAAAATTGAAAATTGAAAATTGAAAATTGAAAATTGAAAATGCAAATTTGCAATTGGAAGTTTTCATTTTGCAATTTTCAATCTCTTGCTCCGTGTCCTGCAACGGGGAAACGGGTGCCAGGCATTTCAGGAATGAAACCTGCGCAAAGGAATAAGGTCGTCAACCCCGAACTTTTAGCAGCCCAGGCTTGCGCCCTGCCGCTAA
>NZ_JBFHKV010001162.1:0-2521 GCF_041595215.1 Stieleria sp.
AGGCGACGAGTCCTCTGCGGTCGGCAGATTAGCAAGGACTCGTCGCCTCGTCCACTACCGTCCGCCCGATTCGCGAGGTGACAAGGAGCCTAGGAGAACCCGATGTCCGAGCAACTGCCTACCGATCGTGAACTGCAAATCCTCGGCGTCCTCTGGGCGCGCGGTGAGTGCACCGTGCGCGAGGTGTACGAGGAACTGCGCGGGCAGGGCGAAGCGTTGGCTCAAAACACCGTGCAAGCCTTCCTGCGTTTGATGACTGAAAAAAAGCTGGTCACCTATCGGCAACAGGGGCGGGCATTCGTTTACCAAGCGGCTGTCGCTGAGAAACGCACCCGCGGTCGATTGGTGTCGTCGCTGGTGCAACGCGCGTTTGACGGAGCGGTCGACGCGCTGGTGCAGAGCGCTTTCGACGCCAAGCCGCCCAGTGAAGCAGAGTTGCAACGACTTGAGGAATTGTTGAAGCAACATCGAGCCGGCAAAAAGAAATCCCGCTGACGATCGTAGCGAGAGTTGGTTTCACGACACGTCCACATCCATCGAGATTGATTATGTCTGACTTCTCTTTTGAATGGCTCGATTCCGTTTGGATCAGTTCGGCGGTCGTGTTGTTTTTCTGCTGGCTAGGCAGTTCGGCACAGCGCAGCCCGCAGCGACGCCAGCGGTGGTGCGAGGGAGGGATCGCGTTGTCGCTGTTGGCGGTGGGCTTGGTTTTTGTTCCGATTCCACGCCCTGTCGTTTTTAAAACCGCGAGGCAACCGCAAACGATCCGGTCGTCGACGGTCATCGAAGCTTCGTCCGCCGTGGCGACAGCCCAGCAACCGGTCGATCCGCCGGCGATCGACGACTCGGTTGCAGCCGTATCCGCCGCGCCCCGTTCTGTGCGGCCGGTGTCAAGCATGCGTTCGTCGATTCGATGGCGAGGGTTGTTGACCGGCGCTTATTTGGCCGGCGCCGGTCTCTGTGTGCTTTTCTTATTGATCGGGCGATTGCGGCTGCATTGGATCGAATCGGCGGCGCGGCCGGAGTGTTCCAGCGAGGTCGCCCCGCGTATTCGTCTGCTGGTCAGTCCACGAGCGAGTCGACCGTTCTGCTGTGGAATCGTTCGGCCACGGATCGTTTTGCCGCCGCTGGTCGCCGACAGTGAGCACCGCTGGCATGTTCTTCGGCATGAGGCGATCCATCTTCAACGGGGCGATGCCTTTACCCGCGCCATGATGAACTCCGCGATGCCGGTGTTGTATATCAATCCGTTTTATTGGTTGCTCAGACGATCGGCGATCATGGCGTCGGAACACGTGGCCGATGCGATGGCGTCAAAGTCGACATCGGTCGATGCCTATTCCACCGGAATGATCGAATTGGCGCGATCGCTCCATGCCACTCCTTCGGTCTTGTCGGTTGTGGGCGCATGGACCAGCCAAACCTCGCTCACGAAACGGCTTCACTGGTTGTTGCAACACCGCCGTCAATCGCGTCGGTGCACCGCGCGATGGTCTTGCATGAGCGGCTGTCTGGCGGCGGGATTGTTAGGCGTGGTGACGTTTCTATTTGGCTGCGCGCCGGAGGCGGCGCGAACGGGTGAAGTTGAGCGCGTCGGTGATTCGATCGCCGGCAGCATCTGGTCGATGACACCCGATTTGCCTGGCAGTGCCGGTCGGATCAGCGATTGCGACGTGAAAGTGGTTCGCGGACAGGTGATGGACGACGGGATGCCGGTCGGGGACGCCGAGGTCTGGGCGGTCGGTTACGGACGGATCGGCGGACGCGAAAAAGTCGTGACGGATCAGGACGGGCGTTTTCAACTCGCGCTGCCGATCGATCCGCGAATGGCAATCCGTTCGTGGAACCTTTCCGTGTTCAAAGGCGATCGATTTGGGCGATCGGGAAAGGAGTCCCCAGACGGCGACGTCGCCATCAGTCTGCAACCGGGGCGTGCGGCGGAATTCGAGGTTCGGGATCGATCCTCCGGCGATTTGATTTCCGGTGCGCGCTTGTTCTTGACGGATGGTCGTATCGTCGATGCGGCGGACGGTCGTTGCCGGATCGGCGGCCTGCCGAAAGGGCTCACTCGTCTGGTCGTGGTTGCACCGGGATTTGCACGTCGAGCGATCGAGGTTGATCTCTACTCTGGGGACCAAGAGCGTGTGGTGGTCCATTTGGACACGGGCGGTCGAATTCATGGGCGGATCGTTGATCGAGCCGGCCAACCCGTTGCGGGCAACCCCGTCGGTTTACTGATCGGTCACCAAAGCCTGCAGCCGGCCATGCAGCAACTCACCGACAACGATGGGAACTACTCCATCGACGGCATGCCGATCGATCGACCCGTGCGCATCAGTACCTATTCCCACAAGACCGCGGGTGGGGCTTCGTGGGAGACCGAAACGGTGTCGATCGGTTCGGCGGAACAGGTCGAAGTTCATTTTTCCGTCGATGGTGATCACGCGGCACCGCCCGAAACGGACTCACCACTTATTCGTTCGCTATCGTCCGACGATCCGGATCCCGGACGAGGGGCGAT
>NZ_JBFHKV010001163.1:0-2513 GCF_041595215.1 Stieleria sp.
GACGATCGCTACACGGAAATGCATTTGCGGATGATGTGTTAATGGGTGTTCAGTTCCCCGATCCTGAACCAAAGGAAATTGATACGGTGAGACAAATATCGAGTGCTGTGAATTCAGCGGCTTGGCACGCCAAGGTTTGTGAGGCGTACGGTCTTTAAAGTTGTGTTGCAATGAAGTCAGCGATTTAATTCTGATTGGGCCTCCATAGGTCCATCACTCCACCGACCTCCCGATCGAGGCAACGACGCGAGGCTGCCGCTTTGTCCGTTCCTCAACGAACAATCCCCTTTGAACTTACGACGAGGCGTGCTCAGGGAGTCGTGCGCCACCAAATTCTAAATGGGCACCAATGAAATCACGACTCCGCTCCAAGCTGACCGGTGATGGACTGCGGACAGGCTCATTCCGAAGCTGGCGATAGCCTTAGCGAGGCTCCTCGCGTGCGACGTGCGTCCGTCGACCGCCTCAACCCCTTTTGCCGATCGCCGGAATCTCGCAACGCGTAGAACCCACGGAATCCAGGCTGCTTGACATCCGTGGGTTCGCTTCGGCCATCGGTGGGCTGATTTTCGCCGGGACACCCTTGTGACGTGACGCAGCGTCACACCTCTCTGATCCCGTCGATCCGCCAGCAGTTCCCAAATCTTCTGCCATTGAAATCGCACCCCGCTGTCAGAATACCGCTGTGACTATTAATCTTGTGCGATGGCGCGTTCGGTGAAAGCGTTCTGCAATGAGGCAGACCGCCGGATCGCTCGATTCACGAATCGTAATGTCGATGTCCATCCAAACGAATCTTCCCGACTACGGGCGTACCTTTCCGCTCTACGTGCCGCCGATCGATTGGTTTTTTCTGATCGACGATAGTCCCGAGTACACGATGTCGTTCTTCCTGGACCTCGATTTTTCGGGCCGCCTGGATCAAGACATCTTTCAGGCCGCGCTCGAGGAGGCGTTGGTCCGTCATCCGCTGTTGTTCTGCGTTATCGAATTGGCCAAGAAAAATCGGCTTTGCTGGGTGCCGGCTCCCGACAAGGTCCCGCCGGTCGATTGGGCCGACGGTGACGTGCCGATGGAATTCAAGAACAACGGCTACATCGACATTCGAACCGAAACCGGCCTCCGCATCTGGGTCCGGCAGTCCGCCGATTCGGCGCGGGTGACGATGCAGTTTCACCATTCGGCCTGTGACGGCACCGGCGGCTATCGCTTCGTCGGCGACCTGCTCGGCTGTTACATGAAACGTCTGCCCAGCTGCGAGGGCAAGGTCGAACTGGGGAATTTCGACACCGCGTTGTTGAAGGTGCGTCGCTCGAAAATGCGCAGCATCCGCATTCACGACAGCGGATTCAAAAAATTAAAAATCGCGATCGCCGAAGGCTGGAATCACCTGAGCACCCGAACCGCCCCGCTGCGGCCACCGGCCACTCCGCCCGCCAACTTTGTGCTGCCCGGAATGGTCAAGCAAGAATTCTCCTCCGGCGACTTGGCGACCCTGCGAACCGCCGCGACGTCACAGGGCGGCACGCTGAATGACTTGTTCCTGTGCAAGATGTTTCAGGCGGCACTGAAGTGGAACGGGCCGACGACCGGATCGCGCAAGATCCGTTTGCTGGTCCCGGCCGACATGCGCGACGGCCAAGATTTCGAAATCCCGGCGTGCAACATGACCGCTTGCACGTTCGTCACCAAAACCGTCGCCGAGATCCAAGACGAAAAACGACTGATGGATCTGGTCATCCAAGACACGCTCGCACTCAAGAACGGCGGCCCCCAATCCGCCTTCGTCAACGCGCTCACATCGGCGATGGAAGGGACCACGATGCAAAAGTTGCTCAAGTACGGCGGCTGCCTCGCGACCGGCGTCTTTTCCAATGCCGGTGACCCGTCGCGTCGGTTCACCGGACGGTTGCCCAAGCAACGTGGCAAGATCGCCTGTGATGAATTCACACTGGAAGCGATCACCGGAGTGCCACCGCTGCGTAAACACACCCGCAGCACGCTGTCGTCGAGCATCTACGGCCGCAAGCTGAGCTTCTCGCTTCGCTGTGATCCCAGCCTGTTCGCTGAAAGCGACACCAAAGCGTTGCTGGAACTGTTCTGTGATCAACTTCGGCCGTTGATCGAGAAGGCGTGACGGCCGCACCGGCATCCCAGCACGTGGCGTCACCGCCTGTTGATTTAATCCGATCGCACGTGGGATTAGCCGTTTCGCGCAAGCGTACGGGCATTCATTATGTCGATTACTCACCGGCGCCCGTAGGCTCGCGCCAAACGGCTGATTAAATCAACAGGCCGGTCAGCCAGTGGCGCGTTTCCTCCGGTCTTTCAAGGTGGTTTCAAGCTAAGCTCGGTCGGCTCACGCCGATCGGCGCCACACCGCAGAGCGGTGCCACAACACAGCCCGGGGTCGCGAAGCGCACCCCGGGTAGTAGTGGCACAGAGGGAGAGGAACCCCAGCGGGGTTCAATAAACGACGCCGAGCGTTCGGACGATGCAAACGGCAGCGTGAA
>NZ_JBFHKV010001164.1:0-2512 GCF_041595215.1 Stieleria sp.
CAGTCGGGAGGCGGCTGTGCCGTGGACCAAACCGGTCGACATGGAATTTGACCTTGCCGATCCGCTGGCCAAAACGGGTGGCAACCGGCCGGGAGGGTTTCACGTGCTGATGGGCGACGGCGCGGTCCGGTTCATCGCCAATTCGATCGACCCCGAAACGTTTAAGAAACTGCTGACAAGTGCCGGAGCCGAGCCGATCGAGTTTTAGCGTGTTGTCCTGCGCTGCTGCGATGGACGAACCAGGTGGAATTCCATGGACCGTGACAACCCGACACGAATCCGCGACATCGCGACCCGTTGGAGTTTGATCCGCAAGGCGCACGCCGGTGACGACACGTCGGCAACATCGGCGCGCCACGCCCTGGTCGACCGCTACTGCGGGGCGGCGTGGCGCTATTTGCTCGCCGTCACCGGCAACGAACAAATTGCCGAGGAGCTGTTTCAAGAGCTGGCACTGCGAATGTTGCGTGGCGATTTGCGTCACGCCGACTCAAGCAAGGGCCGCTTTCGGGACTATTTGAAGACCGTTCTGGTCAACTTGGTCAGGGACCACTACCGCAAACGCCCCGACGGGGAATCGTCGCAGGCGTTGTCCGATGCGCTGGCCAGCAAGGACGTCTCCGCCGCGATCGACGATGAGGGCGAGTTCGTCGATTGCTGGCGTGACGAGTTGCTGCAAAAAACCTGGACGGCACTCGATGAATCCAGTGCGACGCTGGCGGCGGTGCTGCGGGCGCACGTCGAAAACGAAGAACTGACGGCGGCTGAAAAAGGGAGGATCGTCCAGGGAATGCTCGACAGTCCGTTTACGGCGAATCGCTATCGGGTGATGTTGCACCGGGCTCGTGACAAGTTTGCCAAATTGTTAATCGATGAGGTCGCCGCTACTCTTGATTCCCCGACCGAAGAAGAGCTTCGGCAGGAGCTGCGCACGTTGCGGTTGCTAAAATACTGCCAACCCAAGACATAAGCTTTCCCGAGACGCGCTCTGTTTTGACATGTGATTTTAATGTCATCACCGCAACCACCTCGTTCAGGAACGCGGTGGCCGTCATGCTGAGCCAAAACCCGGCCATCGCCAGTGCGATCAGCACCACCAGCGTATGACGAAATTGATCATAGCTGTCGGCGGTGAAGTGTTCCGGCCCGACCAAGATCAATAGCGTCGCGGCACCCAAGGGAGTCAACCCGGCGATGATTTGGCAGACACGATTCTTGGCCGGGACGTCAGCGATTTCTTGCGACGCCGTTTCGCGTAGGCGAAAAACGTCACGCCACAGCGAGGTGTAAACGGCTCGCAAGATGACGAACGCAACGACGTAGTAATTCGTGACGATCCCGACCAGCCCCGTCACCACAAATGCGATGGCGGTGTGCAACATCACACCGCGGTCGACCGGTCCGGCCAGCAGTTCCATGCCCAAGGGGATCGTGATCGCAAACGGCAGCCAGCCGACGCTGCCGAGCACGAAGGTCCAGAACGGCAAACTCAGCGTCCGCCGCCTGGCTTCGCGGAGTTCACTGGCACCGAGCAATTGATCGCCGCGCAGTGTATTCCAGCTCTTCGCGGCGCGGAACAACGTCCGGTGCAGCATCACGCCCATCAGCGAGATCACAGCGACGTTGTATCCGACGACCATCTGAACAAACGCCGTCTGCTGCGCCGCGGTCAGATCTTTGATCACGACAAAGCCGATGTAGAGCAGGTTGATGCAACTGGCGGTCACGTTCGGCACACAGGTGCACAACAAGATGAACCAGAGCGGGTGCCTTTGGGCGAGGGTGGTCAGCGTCCCCTTGGCCGGCAGGGAGCGTTCGACACGCAGCAATTCGAAACAACCCGACAGTGCGTCGGCGAGTTCTTTTGCGGAAGCATATCGATCCTGTTTGCACGGTTGGAGACAACGACAGATGATGCGGCTCAGCGGCGCAGCGACGTTCGCATTGCGAAGTCGGCTCGCGGGGTCGAATGGTTCGGCATGGTTGGTGTGCAGGTGATCGGAAAACACGTTTGAAGCGGCGTCTTCGGTTTCCTGCTCGGCGTCGGCCGCGTCGGCTTTTCGCTCCACCCCAAGCCGGGCGTCGTCGTGCCCCGCGATCGCCAGATCCATCAACACCGCCCCGAGCGAATAGAGATCACTTTGCTCGGTGACTTGATCCGGGCCGCTGGGGTGTTGGGGGTTGAGGGCGTCAAAATGCTCGGGTGCCATGTAGCCGATTGTGCCGCCAAAAACCGCGTCCTCATCATCCGAAACGTCCGCCGCCGGCAACGACAAACTGAAATCCATCAACAACGGTTTTCCGTATTGATTGACCATGATATTGCCGGGTTTGATATCCCGGTGCAGCACGCCACGGCTGTGCGCGTACGCGAGTGCTTCGGCCAGCTGTTGGCCGATCCAGCAGGTGGCTTCGTCGCGGTTGCATTGGGAGAGCTGTTCGCGGCTTCTCAGGCTGGCCGGGTCCATGACGGCTGGATGCGAGTTGAGAGCGTCAACGATGTCCAGGATCG
>NZ_JBFHKV010001165.1:0-2511 GCF_041595215.1 Stieleria sp.
ATGCGGGACGATTTCGTTTACGCTTTGTCATTGCCGAAAGCCTTGGTTTTGTGGTCTATGAAGTGTCGTAACTCCAATAGATACACGAACTAAGGCTTTCGCGCTATAGGGGCAATCGAATAAGCGGATGCAATATCCGGGCTAAAGGCTAAACACCAACACTCATGCGCGATCGCTACGCCTTTTTGGCGCCGACGTAGGCCATCCGGAGCAGATGCAGGACTTCGTCGAACATCTTGTCTTCGTCTTTGTCGGTGTTGCCCTTGGTTTTTTCTTCGAGCATTTCAAGGGTGTCGATGAAGTGTTTGGCGATCCGCAGGTCGGTCGATTTTTCGCCGGTCGCGGGGTTTTCCATGACGCCCAGTGCGACCATCGCTTGGCTGTAAAAGGTGCTGATCAGCATCGCCAAGGACGCCGGGGGCAGGTCGCCGGTGGGGTCCTCCTCGGCGGCTTGCTGGGGTTCCTCAGCGAGCGTCTTTTCTTTCTCGACCTGCGATTTCCAATCGTTGTCGACGACCAATTCCGGTTCTTCTTTGTTTTCAGACATCAGGATTTCAGGCGTGGGGATTAACGTTGGCTGACGGCGGGTTGTTCCCGTTCGTGTTTACGTGTTCCTCGTTCAATCGCGGCCTCGACGAATCCGGCAAACAGCGGATGCGCTTTCAGCGGCTTGCTTTTGAATTCGGGGTGGTATTGTACGGCCAGGAACCAGGGATGGTCAGGCAATTCGACGATTTCGACAAGGCTTCCGTCGGGGCTGGTTCCCGAAAATTTCATGCCGTGTTCGCGGAATTGATCGCGATAGGCGTTGTTGAATTCGTAGCGGTGCCGGTGGCGTTCGTGAATGTCTTCGGCCCCGTAGCACTGCTGCGCCCGGCTGTCGTCGGACAGGAGCGTCGGTTGGCTGCCCAGTCGCATGGTGCCGCCCATTTGGGTCACGTTTTGCTGTTCGTCCAGCAAGCAGATCACCGGGTGCGGGGTGTCTTTGTCGAATTCGCTGGAGTGGGCGCTTTCCAGGCCGCACACGTTGCGTGCATATTCGATCACGGCGCACTGCATGCCCAGGCAGATGCCGAAAAACGGGATGCCGCGTTCCCTGGCGAAACGAATGGCTTGGACTTTGCCTTCCACGCCGCGTTCGCCGAAGCCGCCGGGGATCAGGATGCCGTCAAATCCGCTCAGCAGGCGTTCGCATCCTTCGCGTTCGATATCGCTGCTTTGAATGCGGCCGATGCGGATCTGCGCCTGGTGGTGCATTCCGGCGTGGTCGATCGATTCGTAGATCGATTTGTAGGCGTCTTTGTGTTCGGCGTATTTGCCGACGACGGCAATGCTGACTTCGTGCCGCGGGTTGCGCAGGCGATGCAGCAGGTCGGTCCAGGGGGTGATGTCCAGCGCCTTGCTGGGCAGCCCGAGTTTCTTGACGATCAATTCATCGAGTTTGTTGTCGACCAGCGAGATCGGGACTTCGTAAATCGAAAAGTCCTTGTCTTTTTCCTCGATCACCGCTTCGGTCGGGACGTTGCAAAACAGTGCGATCTTGTCACGCTCCTCACGGCTGATCGAGTGTTCGCAGCGGCAGACCAGGACGTCGGGCTGGATGCCGATTTCACGCAGTTGGCCGACGGAGTGTTGGGTCGGTTTGGTTTTCAGCTCGTCGGCGGCTTTCAGGTACGGCACCAGGGTCAGGTGCATGTACAGCACGTTGTCGCGGCCGACGTCCTGGGAGTATTGGCGGATCGCTTCGAGGAACGGCAGGCTTTCGATGTCACCGACCGTGCCCCCGATTTCGGTGATCACGACGTCGACGTCGTCGCCACCCATCCGGGAGATGACGGATTTGATCTCGTTGGTGATGTGGGGGATGACCTGGACGGTTTTGCCCAGGAAGCGTCCCTTGCGTTCCTTTTCGATCACCGACAGATAGATCTGGCCGGTCGTGTAGTTGCAGTCGCGGGTGAGCGCCCCGCTGGTGAAACGCTCGTAGTGCCCCAGGTCCAGATCGGTCTCGCTGCCGTCATCGAGCACGTAGACTTCGCCGTGCTGATAGGGGCTCATCGTGCCCGGATCGACGTTGATGTAGGGATCCAGCTTCTGCATTCGCACTCGCAATCCGCGAGATTCAAGCAGCATGCCCAGGGAGGCGCTCGTCAGGCCCTTTCCAAGCGAGGAAACAACCCCGCCGGTTACAAAGATGTGTTTGGTCATGGACGCGGATGATACCGCGCTGAGGAAAAACCGGAAGTGGCGGGATCCTCGATGCGACGTCGAAACGCGGCAAGATCTTCCGGCGTGTCGATTCCGGGCATGGCAGGGCCGACTGCGGCGACGACGATTTTTTTTCCCGCTTCGATGGCCCGCAGCTGTTCGAGTTTCTCGGTTTCTTCCAGCACGCTGGGGGGCGAGCCGGCGAACCAGGACAAGAAGTCGCGGCGATAGGCATAAAGCCCCAGGTGGTGCCAGTAAATCGGCGGGGTTTGTGCGAGCAGCTCGGCCGGGTCGCCGCCGCGA
>NZ_JBFHKV010001166.1:0-2511 GCF_041595215.1 Stieleria sp.
ATAATCACGAACCCAGTACTGTGCGTAAATGATAAGCGGGATGTGAGCCAAATACAGCCAGTAGGATGAATCGGACAAGTAACGCATGGTTTTGCTCTCCCGCGAGAGCAGCTGTCGAAACACGCCCATCATGCCAAACGTCATCAACCAGGCGTAACTGGCTTGGACAAAAAGAGACGCGATTTTGCCGAGTCCTTCGTACTGCGAAGAGATCGCCAGTCCGATCGGGAACAGCACGAGCAACGAAACGAGGACCGCGAGCCAGGATCGCCAGCCGGCCGGTTCGACGTCGCTTTGCATTCCGGTCGCATCAAAGTAGATTGCGCCGAAGCCGAAAAACACGGCGTAATACGCCAGCACCGACGGCATCGGTAACAGTCCGATCGAGGTGTCCGGTCCGAAGCCCGCCCCGTAGGGCGACATGAATGCTTGGGGAATCATCGTCAACGGGATCAGCCAAGCGTAACGATACACGGACGCGGAGAGCCAGTGTGCCGGTCGTGGAATCCGCAACAACCGACCCACCGAAACACACAGCGCAAATCCAGTGACCAGCCAGCACAGAAACCACAAGAACCACAAGTGCCCGGTGACGGGGAATTGAAAGAGGGCGAATGTTAGTTTATCGGAGACCGATCCTCGCGTCGCAATGTGGACCGGGGAGGGAAGGTTCAGTGCCTCGGCAATGCGTTTTCGGCCGTCCAGCACGTCTTCTTCATTGGCGGAAACCTGGACCAAACCGGCGACGTACGACGTGATGCCCCAGGGGGCGCCCAACATGTCGATGCAGCTTTCACCGCGATGATTCTTCGTCGTTGGTGATGCAAACCAGTTTCGTCAACGTGCGAATCAGCAAACGCCCGTCGGCAATGCTCGGCGTCGCGATGCAAAGTTCGTCGAGCGGATTGGTGTGCAGGATTTCAAAGTCGCGGCCCGCTTGGACCACGAACGTCAATCCGTCTTCGCTGAGACAAAAGACTTTGCCGTCATACGCCCAAGGCGATGCGGTGAACGAACCCGACGGTGAGAACCGACGTTTCCCATAGACCTCCTCGCCCGTCTTGGCGTCGTGACAGGTCAGGAACCCTTGATCGTAAACGGTATACAAGTAATCGCCGTAGACGATTTGGGAGGTGTTGTAAGGCGACGCGGTGGGCTGGTACCACTGTATGAACTCGCTGTCGGCAAAGTCGCCGTCGGGGGTGATGTCACCGCTGGCGCCCGGACGAATCGCAAACGTCGGTCGGTGCGAATCGCCGACGTATCCCGAGGCGAGGTAGCAATAGCCGTGTGCGGCAAACGGCGACGGAATCACCAACACCGACATGTCGCCATCGAATTCCCACAACAGGTCGCCGCCGAGCGAGTAGCTGCGATTTTTCTTTCGCCCCGTCACGACGATTTCGGTGCGTTGATCATGTTCCCAGACCAACGGCGTGGCCCAGGAATGCGTTTCGTCGCGCGGCGTTCGCCATTTCTCCTCCCCCGTTTTCGCATCAAAGGCGGCGATCCATGATGATTCCAAGTTGTCATAAACGACGATCACTTGACCGTCATGAACCACCGGTGACGCGGCGGCACCATAATCCAGGTTGGTTTTGCGCGGTTCGATGTTACGTGACCAAAGCGGTTCGCCATCCAGGCTGTAGCAATACAGCCCGACGTCACCAAATAACACGTACAGGCGTTCGCCGTCGGTCGTCGGTGTTTCGGCGGCATACGAGCTTTTGGGGTGACGCGGTACGACCGGGCGTCCCGTCTTTGCTTCATGCCGCCAGAGTTCTTTGCCGCTGTTCAGATCGAAACAGTAAACCATCCAGTGATGAATCCCCTTGGCCGGATCGCGAACACCCTTGCCAAGATACAGTCCTTTTTGAGGCTGGATGTTTTCTTCATCAGCGACGACCGATGACACAAACACGCGATTGCCGACAACGATCGGACTGCCCCAGCCCTGGCCGGGAACCTCGATCGACCAAGCGACGTTTTCGGTTTGATCCCACTTCGTCGGCAAACGCGGATCGTCGGCCACCACGCCGGTCGCATCGGGGCCGCGAAACCGACTCCAGTTCTCGCCCGCGTCGCTGGTGGCGTGAAGAATGCACCAAGCACCGACCAGGAAGACGCCTGCCAATGATGGTCGATCGAACAGAGATTTTTTCATAGAAGACCACTCAACGGCGAAAAGCGGTGAGAAATGCGGAGACGAGGCGAACGCATTGTGAGTGACACCCACATCCATTGCCACGCTAAAACAAAAGCGTTCAGTATCAATGTGTAACGCAGCCCAAAGTGGAGTAAGCTTCCAGCTTGCCAATCCGACGCCAATGGCAAGCTGGAAGCTTACCCCACTTGATCCATGTTATGAAGAAACTTGTTTGCTCTGTTGTTGTTCTGATGACGATCTCGGTCGCTCTTGATTGCGGCGCCGAACCCCCGATCACCTCGATCGAGTTTGCTCCCGATGGATCGTCGGTGGTCGCGTGTTCTCAATCCGGAGTCGCGGTGTAC
>NZ_JBFHKV010001167.1:0-2510 GCF_041595215.1 Stieleria sp.
CAGATCGACGCTGCCGAAGGCATCGAAGCGTTGTTCGACGCCGACGGGAAGCCGATGGACCAGGATGAAATGGTTCTCCCCGACGGCGACAAGATCCTGCGAATCGACCGCGCAGACGATTGAGTGGAAATCACAAGCGTGGAAAAGACGCTGGTGTCCAGACACTGGCGATGTCCACGACACGGGCATCACGTCCGCCCGCACCTCCTATTTTCTTGTCACCCATTTTCTTGTCGCCCACCTCCCCACGCTCCCACCCAATCTTTCTGCCCTCTCTACACCGTTTCCAAACGCCCCCGCTGAACGCCCCAAGACCGTGTGACGGGGCGCTGTACCGGCCCCTCGACCGACCGCTCGATCGCCTCCAATCAGCCCAGCAAGTCTTGTAGATCCTGGGCCGTCAGTTGTCCGATCAGCGATTTGTTTTGGCTGACGATGGCATCCGCCAGGTTGCGTTTGGACTTCTGCAACTCGACGATCTTTTCTTCCACCGTCTCGCTGCAGATCATTCGGTAGGCATTCACGCTCTGGGTCTGTCCCATGCGATGGGCACGGTCGATCGCCTGGGCTTCCACGGCCGGGTTCCACCAGGGATCCAAGATGAACACGTACTCGGCCGCCGTCAGATTGAGCCCGTTGCCGCCGGCCTTCAGACTGATCAAGAACAGTTGGCATTCGGGATCGTTCTGGAATCGTCGCACCTTCTCGGCGCGTTTGCGGGTTTTGCCGTCCAGGTATTCGTAGTTCCAGCCCCGTTGATCCAAGTCTTGTTTCAACAGCCCCAGCAACGAAGTGAATTGCGAGAACACCAACGCCTTGCGGCCTTCGCGATGCAGTTCGTCCAGTCGTTCCAGCAGCTCCTCGATTTTGCCGCCCCGTACACCACAGTCAGGATGGATCAACCGCGGATCACAAGCGGCTTGACGCAAACGCAACAATGCTTCGAGCACATGGATCTTGGCCTTCTTCAAACCGAGTTCCTTCACTTTGTTGCTTAGGTGGACGCGATAGTGCTCCCGCAGTTCGTCGTAGAGTTTGCGTTGTTTCTTGTCGATCGAGCACGCCAAGGTCTGCTCGACCTTCTCCGGCAACTCCGTCAAGACTTCCGACTTGGTGCGTCGCAGAATAAACGGCTGCAGCGACTTGCCCAAACGTTCAACGTGCTGGCGTTGGGCTTGGTCTTCCAAGTCAGGCAGCTGACCCCACGACGATTTCGCGTTGGAAAGCATTCCCGGATTCAGAAAATCGAACAGCGACCACAGATCACCCAAGTGGTTTTCGATCGGCGTCCCGGTCATCGCCAAGCGGTGTTCGGCAGGCAGCAAACGCGCCGCCCGGGCGACCAGACTTTTGGGGTTCTTGATCGCTTGGGCCTCGTCCAGGATGGCGTAGTCGAATTGCAGCTGCGCTAACAGCGGTCCGTCCAGACGCATCGTCCCGTAGGTGGTCAGCAGGACATCGATCGAATCGGGTGACTCGGCCAAGGCGTCCCAATCGAGTTTTCGTTCGGTCCCGGTGTGATTGCGGACGCGCAACTTGGGCGCGAATTTCGATGCCTCCTCCAGCCAATTGAACACCAGACTTTTGGGAACCACGACGATCGACGGTTTTCGCGTCTGTCCCTGGGGCACACGTCGTTTGCGACGCGCATCGAGCAACGCCAGCACTTGAATCGTTTTCCCCAGCCCCATGTCGTCGGCCAGGCATCCGCCGAAGCCGAATTTTTGCAGAAACCGCAACCAACCCAATCCGCTCCGCTGATAATCCCTCAGCTGGCCCGTAAAGGTCTTCGGTGGGTCGGCCGGTTTGATGCCGTCGAACGATTTCACTTGACGCAAGAATTTAGTAAAGTCGCGGTCGCGTTTGACCTCGCCCTGTTCCTCCAACAGCAGGTCCAGCAACAAGCCTTGAGATCGGTGGAAGCGGATCGAACCGTCATGTTCTTTTCCCGACTCCCGAATGCCGACAAACTTCGACAACCAGTGCTTTGGCAACATGCCGACCGTGCCGTCATCCAGTTCGATGGTGGCATCGCCTTTCTGTAACGCCGCCAACAACTTGGGCAGCGAAGCGTTGACGCTGTCGAAGCTCACTTCTGCGTCCAAGTCAAACCAGTCGACCCCGCTGGTGACTTGGATGTCAAAGTCGGATGCGATGCGAAGCGGCGCGCCGTTGGCCGTCACGTTCCAGCCCGATGCACGCAGGGATTCGACGACCGTCAAGAATCGTTCGGGAGCCAGACGCACATTGGACGAATAGCGATCGATTGAAAAGTCCAGCACGTCGTGGTCCAGCTTTGACAACCAGTTCCGTTCGGCGTCCCAATTGCGAAGCTGCACGACACCGGCATCCGCGTCGAACCACCACTGTGCCGTGCAGTCGAACGCAAGATCTCGATTCGGATACCGGACGGACATCGAAACGGTGAAGTCGGGCGACTTGGGTTCTCGCTGATCGAGCAAGCAGTGCGCCGACGGCTCTTCGATGCGCTTTGGGATCTCCAGAGAATC
>NZ_JBFHKV010001168.1:0-2509 GCF_041595215.1 Stieleria sp.
TACACGTGCTGCAATTCGATCGGCGTGTCGTCCCAGTAGCAGTCCAGTCCGGTTTCACCGATCGCGCGGACACCGGGGTATCCGGCCAACTCTTCGATGATCGCGAAATCGCCGACATCTGCCTCAGCGGCGGAGTTTGGTTGGATTCCGACAGCGGCGTACAGGAATCCCGGGTATTCGGCTGCCAGGTCACAGGCGCGGCGACTGGTTGCGACATCGATCCCGATCACCATGATTGCTTCCACACCGGTGTCGCGCGCGCGGCTGACGGTCTCGTCCAAACCTTCGGCAAAGGCATCGACGTTCAGGTGCGCGTGGGTGTCGAACAGTCGCAGCGTCATTAGGCTGAAAAGAAGTAGCGAGTCAGGTGATAAAAGACCGGTGCGGCGAAACAGATATTGTCGATTTGATCGAGCACGCCGGCGTGACCTTGAACCAGCGTTCCCGTATCGGTGACGCCACGGTCGCGTTTGATGGCGCTCATCGTCATCGCGCCGCCGCAGGCCATCGTGGTGACGACGGCCGCCAGGACACCGGCTTCCCAGGGGTAAAACGGAGTCGCCCAGGAGAGCGCCGCGGCGATCAGCCCGGTGGTCACCATCGATCCCAGCACACCTTCCCAGGTTCGTGACCCGTTGATCTTTTCCGCAATGACATGCCGCCCGGCCAGCTTGGTCCAGCCGCGTTCGAGCACGGCAGCCAACTGCGCGATCACGACTAGAAAGATCAGCACGCTGACGTTGCTGCCGTGCCACGGCTCGCCGCCGGTTCGAACCAGATCCAGATCCAGCAGCGCCGGAGCGTAACTGAGCGCGTACACGCAAATCAGCAGTCCGGCTTGGATTTTCGCACTCCGTTCGAGAAACCGCTTGTAGTCACCGGCGATCGCGGCACGGGCCGGAATGAACAGGCTGGCGTACACCGGGATCATGATGCTGTACAAGCCGTAGTAGTCGTTCTGGGGAACGAAGCTGGGTGGATGGCTTCCCAGGGCGATCAAGATGTACTGCAGCGGCGTGAACACAAAGAACACCCAGAACAACGTGCGGTGGTCTCCGCGCCGCGTCGGCGTCATCGTGATGAATTCTCGCAGCGCCCAAAACGACACGAACCCGAACAGGATGACGACACCGATTCGCTGCAGTAAGAAGCCGAAGACGAAGATCGCCGTCATCAGCCACCAGACACGGAGCTTTTGGTTGTACCGTCGGACGATGGCCGATTCGACGCCCATCGTTTCGCGACGTGACAACAGAAAACCGACCAACGAGGCGATGCCCAGCGCGGACAGGATCACCGCAACGAGAATCATTGCCCGCGTGGACAACCAGACGGTGCTCGCAAGCATCCCGATTTCTGGTTGAATTAGTGTGTCGTTCATCAGGGTTCCCGGTGCATGGCAATGGGTAGCCGGCGTTGCCAGAACGTCCGGCTACAGAGTCATTGCAAACCCATCACTGCTTGAGTTGATTGACGACCGCGTCACCCATCGCTTCGGTGGAGACCGACGGGCCGCCCCGGGCGATGTCGGCGGTCCGCAGGCCGGCGGCCAACACGTCGCCGACAGCCGTCTCGATCGCAACCGCTTCGGCATCCGCGTTCAACGAATGACGCAGCAACATCGCCGCAGCCAAAATGGTCGCCAGTGGATTGGCGATCCCTTTGCCCGCGATGTCGGGGGCTGAACCATGGATCGGTTCGTACAATCCGGGACCGTCACTGCCCAGCGAGGCACTCGGCAGCATGCCCAAGGAACCGGGCAACATCGACGCCTCGTCGGTCAAGATGTCACCGAACATGTTGCCGGTGACGACGACGTCGAAATCCGACGGGCGATTGATCAGGTGCATCGCCATCGCATCGACCAGCACGACGTCGTATTCGACTTCGGGGAACTCTTCGGCCATCACGCGTGCAGCGGTTTGACGCCACAACCGGCTCGGCTCCAACACGTTTGCCTTGTCGACGCTGGTCAATCGGTTGTCGCGTCCCTTGGCGGCTTGAGCGGCCAGCCGAACGATGCGCTCGACTTCACCGACGCTGTAGACCATCGCCTGGCTGGCGGTTTCATCTTTACCGGATCCGCTGCGACTGGATTCGCCGAAATAAATTCCGCCGGTCAGCTCACGAAAGAACAGGATGTCGGTGCCCTCGATGATCTCGCGACGCAGCGGCGAGGCGTCGATCAATTGATCGAACAACTTGATCGGTCTCAGGTTGGCGAACAGTCCGAGCTCCTTGCGGATCTTCAACAGTCCGGCTTCCGGACGCGTCTTGGCCGACGGGTCATCCCACTTGGGACCGCCGACGGCGCCTAACAAGATCGCATTGGCATTTCGACAGGCCTGAACGGTCGCCTCTGGTAGCGGGTCACCGGTTTCGTCGATCGCGATCCCACCGATCAAATGCGATTGGAAAGTGAATTCGTGACCGAAAATCTCACCAATCGTTTCGAGAACACGTTTGGCTTGCTGCGTGATTTCGGGACCGATGCCGTCGCCGGGCAAAA
>NZ_JBFHKV010001169.1:0-2509 GCF_041595215.1 Stieleria sp.
GGCGAGCAACGAGCGATTAGAATTCCTCGGTGATAGCATCCTCGGCTTCGTCATCTGCTCGTGGTTGTACGAGGAATACCCCGAGTACAACGAAGGCGATTTGACGAAAATCAAATCGGCCGTCGTCAGCCGCCGCACCTGTGGGAAAGTGGCCTGTCAAATCGGGCTGGACGAGTGCTTGATCGTGGGCCGAGGTGTGACCCGAAATCGTAGCTACCCGCGGTCATTGGTCAGCGATGTCTTTGAATCGATCGTCGCCGCGCTGTACCTCGATGGCGGTCATGACATCGTTCGCGACCGACTGAAGACCTGGTTGCGGGGCGAAGTCGAAATGGCGGTCACCAGCCAGGGAGCAACGAATTACAAGTCGACGCTCCAGCAACGCGCCCAGCGCGATATCGCGTGCACACCCTTGTATCGACTCAAACGCGAAATGGGGCCCGACCACCGAAAATCGTTCTTGATCAGCGCCGTGATCGACGGCGAGGAATACACCGCCGCCTGGGGCACCAACAAAAAGGAAGCCGAACAAAAAGCGGCCGCCAATGCACTGGCGGAAATGAACGACGACCCGCTGCCGTATCCGCTGCCGGAAGATCCCAACAGCTAGAACCGCAGCAGCGCGGTGCCCCACGCCAGTCCGCTTCCGAATCCGCACAGCAGCACGTAGTCACCACGCTTGATCCGCCCCGCACGCAGGGCTTCGTCCATCGCCAGCGGGATGCTCGCCCCGGATGTGTTTCCGTAGCGATCCAGATTGACGAACACCCGATCCTTGGGAACGCCCAGATCGGAGACGGCGGAGTCGATGATCCGCTGGTTGGCCTGGTGCATGATCACCAACGCCAGTTCCTCGGCGTTGACCTGTGCCGCCGCGAGCACGTCTTTTGCACTTTCGTCAAAGACGCGAACGGCCCACTTGAACACGTTCCGCCCATCCATCTTCATGTACTGCAGCCCCTCACGCCGCGCCTCTTCGGTCAGCGGCAACCGAGTTCCGCCGGCGGGAATGCACAGCATTTCACCACCGCAACCTTCGCTGCCGAGCTGGTAGGACAAGATTCCCGACGGACCGTCTGCATCGGTTTGATCGACACCGCCTTCGTCAGGGCAACGAGAATCGTCTGGACCGATCAGGACCGCGCCGGCGCCGTCACCGAACAACGGATAAGTTTTCTTATCATTGGGATCGATCGTTCGGCTCATTAAGTCGGCACCGACGATCAACACCCGTTTCGCGTTGCCGGCGGCAACGAACTGGGCACCGGTCGCCAACGCGTAAACAAACCCCGCACAGGCGGCCCCCAGATCCATCGCGGGGGCGAACGCGCCGAGTCGCTTTTGCAGGTGACACGCCGTTGAGGGCGTGAAGTGGTCCGGGGTGATCGTCGCGACCAAAATCAAGTCGACTTGGTCGACCGAGACCGAAGCGTCGGCCAGGCAGCGGACGGCGGCTTCGTAGCACAGGTCGCTCGTCGCCTGATCCGCGGTCGCATGACGTCGCTCCAAAATCCCCGTGCGTCGAACGATCCACTCGCTGTCACATCCCAGCGCCGCGAGGTCTTCGTTGCTGACCACATGGTCCGGGACGTAAGATCCGCAGCCCAAGATACGAACACCCGGCAGCGATCCCATTCGGCCCCGCGTCTCAGGCTGGGGGCGGAATTCCAATTCATCGCCGCTGGTCGAATCCGTGGCTTGTGGCGATCGTTCGGTTCGGTCAATCGTGGTCGGGTCGGGCATCACTGGAGTCTTCATCACGCGACTGGCATCATAGAAATCCCGCTTGCACTGCGTGGAGCGGTCGTGACGGAGTATAACTGGGGCACGTTTTTCTCGTCAGGTGATCACTTTTCACGATGAAACCTCTCGCCCGTCGAAGTCTGCCGATCGTCGCGATCTTGACTGCCGTCGTCGTTTTCTCCGTCGCATATCGCTGGGGCAGACGATCCGCCCACCCGAATTCGGCTGCGAGCGATTCGCCCCTCCGCCCCGCCAACGACCGCGCCCCCCTCCCCTCGGTGTTTCGGATCGTCGGCAATTCGATGGCCCCCACGCTGGTCGACGGCGACGTTTGTCAGCTCGCCGATTGCGACACTCTGCAGATCGGCGATGTCGTGGCAATCCGCTGGGGCGGCAAGCGTCACGTCAAACGCGTCGCCGCTGTCGGGGGACACGTCGTGGATCGCGTCGACGGCCGACTGACCGTCGGGGGGCGGCGGCTGGAAGATCGGCTCGCCCAGCGCGACACCGACGAGTTTCTGCCTCCGGCGCTGGTGCCGGTCAGTTCGCAACCGGACCACTGGAATCGGGACGCTGCGGTTCCCAGCCGACTCGTCTACGGCCATCGCAACCCACACCAAGCTGGCCGAATCACTCCCGTGATGGATGACTACCCGATCAACCAAACCGTGCGGCGAGTCCTCAACCGAGTCGATCGCTTGGTCGTTGAGATCCGAGCGAAGACGCCCACCGTTGGTCCCGAAGCTCCTTTCCGCGTCTTCTTTCA
>NZ_JBFHKV010001170.1:0-2506 GCF_041595215.1 Stieleria sp.
AACGCCTCCCAGCGGAAAGATTTGGAACATGATAACGTCAAGCCACTCGATTACGCGGGTCTTGCCTGGTCGAAACACGTCGAGTCGTCGAAAAATGTCTGCGACGGGCCTTTGCCGCCGCGTTTGCCAACACGCCGCGTGGCTTTTGCTGGTCGTTGCCGCTTTGCTAGCGTGGGGGACTCCGACGTTGGCCGGCGAGCCGGTCGTGCGTGCGGCAGCCGATGTCTTTGATAGCGAACGGGTCGACCTCTCCGGTGTGAAACCGGTCAAACGCGCAGCACGCGACGTCGCCGTCGGTCACGCGGTCGAAACCGACGGCGTGGTGCGGCCGGTGTCGTATTACGAAGGCGAGATGGGTTACGGCCCCGCCGTCTTTGAATCGAGCTGCGGCTGCGAGACGGTTTGTGACTGCCCTGTGGGCAACGTGTTCACGGATCCCGGTTGTGGGATCGAAGCGTCATGCGGTGCCGAGACTTGGATCGAACCGGCGTGCGGATGCGAGGGTGTCGGATGCGACGCCTGTTGCGACGGCTATGACCCGATGTGCGGATGCAACGCGTGTTGTGGCGGCATCGGAGGATTCATCGATTGCTTGTTTCCGCGACTGCGGATCCAGTGGGCTCAACTGGACCTGTTTGCCGGCGTGGCCGGGCACACCGGACCGATGAATTTCGCCAACACCAGCTCGACGGGAACCGACCGTCGCGGAACGGGCAGCTTTGGATTCTATGAAGGATTCAACAAAGGAACGGCGGTTCGCTTTTTCGGCGCCGATCTCGCCTGGCAATCCGGCGTTCGCTTTACCCAAAACAATCTTTCTGGAGCCGGATTCAGTGACGAGACGCGGGGCCAAGTCTTCTTGACCAGCGGCATCTTCCGCACCGTCGACTACGGTTTTCAATACGGTTTGGTGTTGGACTATCTGTACGAAGACTGGTACTACCGCAGCGATCTCGTCCAGCTCCGCGGCGAACTCGGCTGGGTCAATCGCGGCTGCAATGTGTTCGGATTGAAATTCGCAGTCGGCATCGACGACGACACCGCGACCACCAGTGTTGTGGACAACAGCGGAACCGTCGTCCGCAATGACATCGCGATGGAAGCGATGACGCAGTATCGATTGTTCTATCGCCAACGCTTGGCCCGCCTCGGTTCCTGCGAAGGTTTCGTCGGCTGGACCGACAATGACGACGGCTTGCTGGGCATGGAACTCGATCTACCGATTCACGGAAACCTGCTCTGGAACACCTCGGCGACGTATCTGATTCCCAATGAGGGAACCGGCAGCGGCGGCAACCAAGAGGAAGGCTGGAATCTGGCGATCGGATTCACCTACCGCCCAGGCGGACTGGGCGGACAATCACGCTACTCGCGGCCGCTGCTGAAGGTCGCCGACAACGGCACGATGATGGTGGATCGGAAGTAATCCGGTTGGCCGCTCCGGAGGTCTCTGGTTGGACGTCGTATGTTCTCTCTGATAACCTAAACGACGCGCCGGCGGCTTTTCGATCAGGCGATTTTGTTGTTTGTTTAAGCGGCTTGCTGCAGGACGACCGTGGTCAAAAAGAAATCGCCTTCCCAAAGCAAGCCAGCGCCGCCGCAAGCTGCTCCGCCACGCCCCAACCTTTCGGTCCGACGGAAGGTCATGCTGAGCATCGTCGTCGTCGCGTCGTTCTTTTTGGTCGCCGAGGCGTTGCTGCGTGTTGCAGGGTATCGCGTGCCTCTGGGCGTGGAGCGAATGGAATTCACGTTTCCAATCGACGACTACAACACGAATTCCCCCCAGCCGTTCTTGGCTCGCGACGACACCCTTTTTTGGCGTCCGCGTCCCGGAGCGCTCGGACACAACAGCATGGGGTTTTACGGCCCCGAATTTTCTGCCGACAAGCCGGACGGAGTGTTTCGCGTCGTCTGTCTCGGTGACTCCTGCACGCACTTCGGACCGATCACCTATCCCGACATGTTGCGTGCTTACTTAGACAAGGTTGCGCCGGGGAAGTTCGAGGTCATCAACGCCGGCGTCATCGGCTACACCTCCTTTCAAGGCAAACGGTTGCTGGAAACCGAAGCGATCGAATGGGATCCCGATTTGGTCACCGTGTATTTCGGCTGGAACGACCATTGGCTGGCGCGTGGGTTCCAGGACAAGGATCAACAGTCGGGCGAATCAACCGTGGCCGACGGTTTGGGAAACGCTCGCATCTTTCAGCTGATTCGAACTTTCGTGAAGCGTCCCTCGGCGACCGCCGATTCGGGGATGCGAGTCGAGCCGGAGGATTATCGCGCCAACCTGAAAGAGATCGGCTCGATTTGCGAAGCCAACGGAATTCGTTGTTGGTACCTGACCGCACCCCACGCGTTCGACATCGGTGTTCCGCCGTATCTGATCGAGTCGGGAGAAGCCAAGAATCTGGAAGACCTACTTGAGATTCATCGCAACTACAATCAGATCGTCAGAGACGTTGCCGACGCGCGGGGTGACACGCTGATCGATTTAGCAAACGAG
>NZ_JBFHKV010001171.1:0-2502 GCF_041595215.1 Stieleria sp.
GAAGAGGTCGCGCCGCTGACGACGATGGTGTTGGTGTCGGGGTCGTAGACGAATCGTAGTTCGTTGTCCTTTTCCAAACCCTTGGGACCGTCGTCGGACGATTGATCAAAGTCGTAGAAGAAATAACGGTAGAAACTATCCGAGTCATCCTTCTCGTCGTCTTTGTCTTCGAAGTACTCTTCCAGGTTCAGCTGGATGTATCCGGCGGACTGGTGTTTGATTTTGAAGACGTGATAGGGCCGTTTCGGGGGCGCCACCTGAAGCATCAGGTTTTCCAGTTGGTCGAGCGCTTTGGTGTTGGATCCGAGCAACAACAAATTGCCGTCTTCGTCCAGTTGGATTTGAATCGGGGACAGATCCGACGAGGACTCTTGTGACCCCGTCGCGCGTTGGTTTTCTGTTGACGCTTTCTCTTGATCGCGGCTTCCGAACAAGCGATCAAAGTCTTGGGCGGATCGAATCGGAGAATCGTCGCTCGATTCGCTCGACGGTGTCGCCGGGTCGGCGGTTTGCGGCGTATCTGCCTGGGTCGCCGTCAGTTGATCGCCGTTACTCGACGGTGCCGACTCGGCCGCAACGGTCGAGGTGGACGCGTCGCGCTTGTCGGGCGTTTCATGTCTGGTTTCCAAGCCCATGTCGATTTTTGGTTTCGCTTCGCCCTGCTCCGCCTCGTCGTCCGAGTCATCTTCGTCCTCGCGGGCAACGGGGTCGACGAACTCGGTCGCGTCGGGCAGTTCCAAGGGGGCGTCGGAAAGCTGGCTCCATTGTTGTTTCAGACGCATCAGGTAGTCGTAGGTTTCCGGCCCGGAGGTGGCATCGATGCGGCGGACGGTGCGTGGGCTGCCTCCCGGCGGCGGCAATTCCCCGAGCTTGATCAGCAGGTTGCGAACCTGTTCCATCTCCGATTCGTTGGCCCACAGCAGGACTTGCCGAAACCGCGAGTTGGCGGCGACCCGAAACTCGTCTTCATTCTTGTCTTCTTGTTGGTTGCCGTAGCCATAGCCGTAGAAGTAGGAACGCCGCGAGTTGGAATTCTTATCGTCGTCTTTGTCTTGGCCCATCAAAAAGGCGATCGACTCGGCGACCTCGTTGGCCTCGAGTCGGCGCAACTGGAGCACCTCGAATTGTCGTCCGCTGCCATCGAGCCGCTTGATCAGTCGGTCGATGATGAAGCGATCCGCAGCCGAGCCCGACACGATCAGGGCTTTGTTGTCTTCATCGGCGCGGATCCGAGTCGTGGGTTCCATGACGTTCATTTCGCCGATGATCTCGATCAGCTTTTCGGGGTCGATGGACGTCAAGCGAAAGACTTGAAGGCGCGATTCGATGTCTGAGAGCGAGGCGAGTCCTTGGCTGGGGACATCGATGCGATTGATGAATTCGCCCGCAATCGCGATCCGATCCACCGGGGCACGAATGAAGACGGAGTTTTGACGCGTGTTGGCGACGATGGAGATTTCGGCTTTCTTCGGCGGTGGCGCCGGTTGCCCGCCGTTCTGCCGCGCCATCTGCTGCATCATCGCCATCTGTTGCGGTGACATCGGGGCATTGGATTTTTTTTCGACGCCCAAGAACTCTTCCAGCATGGTCTTAGCCGTCTCGGCCGGGATGTACCGCAATCGAAATTCCGGGGCGAGCGCTTCGCGGCTGGATTGGTTGCGTTCCTGTTCGAGCAATTGGACGACTTGGCGAAGGTTGATCGCCGCGTCCATCGCCTCGATGCGGTTGGTCGTCGTCAACGCGGTCAGCCGGCCGTTGCTGCTGATCATCGGTTTGAGTTCTTCGGCCATCTTTTCACTCGACAGCCAGCCCAGTTCGAGTGATGCGCGGACAAAGGTGTGCGGCATCATTTCGTCCAGCTCGTCGATGTCCACCCGAGGCACCATCGCCGCGTTGATCCCTTCGGTTTTTGCGACGGTGATCCCGCCGGGCATTTCCAACAACGTGTAGCCGCGGGCGAGCAGATGGCGGTTGAACAGGTCTTTGGTTTCTTCGACGGTGTATCGTCCCGGGGAGCGCAGGTTCACGCGGTCGGCGGGCAACTCCTGCCAGTCGAGCGGTTGATCGGCAATCTCGGCCAGCCATTGAACGAGTTCGACCCAGGGCTGATTGCGGAACTGGAACGCGACTTTGCCGTCGGGCCCGACGGTGGCTTTCAATTCATCCGGATCGGCATCGCCGGTTTCCTGGTCGCCGCGTCGGATGATTTTAGGTTCGGGCGGTTGCTCCGCCTTCTTGTCGCCTTCCTTCGCATCCGTCTTACCCGGCTCCGGTGTTTCCCCTGGCTTTGCGTTTGGGGGAACCGGCTTGGGGCCCGAGAACGGGTCGCCCGAGACCGGCATGGTTCGTGGCTTACCGTCCGGTCCGACGACCGTCATGGTTGGCGTTTGACCCCACAGGGTTGTCGGGCCAGCGGTGATCGCCAGGAGGATCAGGAACGTCAGCGTCGGTTTGTGAATTCGTCGTTGGGGCACCGCGAATCACCGAAATCGGGAAAAGGGA
>NZ_JBFHKV010001172.1:0-2502 GCF_041595215.1 Stieleria sp.
CTCCTTTCATCCGTGGGTTCGCGCTGCCATCCGTGGGTTCACTGGTAACCTCATCGCTCCGTCAGACAGCCTGTCGCGCTTTCCCGTGACCAGGGCACTCGTGGAGCTTCTTCGTGAAGTTTTGGGGTAGGGGAACACCTCGAAAAAGGCCGCGGGTGCGGGCCGGCACCGCGGATCTTGTGGGTTTTCATTGTGGAATGACCGCTCGCTGAATTGGATCCCCGACGGAAGCCCCTCTTGAGAGCATTTTTGATTCCTCTGATCGGGTTGCGAGTCGGGGTGTCCTAGCTCTCCTAAATTGCCAATTCGCCGTCAAGAGCGTTGAATTCCTCAATTGCTGCTCCTATAGTCTGATGCAGAGGTATGTTTTCCCTCTGCAACATCGCTCAAACTTGATTGGAATCTGGAAATGCAACGTTTGATCTGTTCCATCGCCACGTTAGCGCTGGTGTGTGCTTCTGGCTTTGCCTCCGCGGCGGATGTCGCCCAACAGCAATGGGTCCGCGTTTCGGAGAGCGGATCGGTCCAGGGACGCGTCATCGTCCCGCGCAGCGAAGGAATTGCTGCGGCACGGGGTGCGAAGGTCGTGTTGATCGACCAATTCGGCAAGCCGGCCGCTGCTGCAACCGAATCGGACAAGACGGGTCGGTTCACGCTGACCGACGTCAAACCGGGCGTTTACACGTTGATGATTCGCGGTGACGGCACCTTCGCCTGCTGTGCGATGCACATCGTTAGCAAAGAAGTCCCGATTAGCGAGCAATTTGAAATCGCTGCGGGTGCGGTTGAGTTCAGCGTCGTGCGAAACGCGATCCTGCGTTACATGCCGACCGGCCAAGCGAGCAAGGTCGAGTTCGATCCGAGCAACAACCCGATGGCCACCGATCGTGCCTTCACCGGAGAATCCGTCCGTCTGAGCCAATACGAAGGCGGATTGCGAGGCCGTTTGACGCGCGCCGGATTCACCGATAACCCCGGCGCCCAAGGCGCCAACGTGGTGATCTACCGCGACGGCATCGAAGTCGCCCGAACATTGACCGATGCCACGGGTTACTTTCAAGTCGCCGATCTGGCTCCGGGAAGTTACTCGGTCTTGGGGTCTGGAAAAGACGGTTTTGGGTTGATGGGCATCGAGCTTGTTAATCCGTTGATGGTGCAGACCGCACAAGGGACGACCGACGGCGACACCACCTTGGTCGCTCAAACCGAATCCAATTCAGACACCTTCATCATGCAAGTCGCTCCGGGGCCGATCACGGTCATCGAAGATCGATTGATTTCAGAGGAAGAAGTCGATGAGGGTGGTCTGCTGCTGCCCAATGGCGGATACGATCCCACTGCGATGAGTGGATCCTTCGGCGGTGGTGGCGGAGGCGGTGGCGGTGGTGGAGGCGGCATCGGTGGCGGTGGCAGTCTTCGAGGCATCGCAGTGCTGGGCGGAATCGGAGCCGCGATTGCGATCGGCGCCAGCGACGACGATTCGATTGATACCCCGCCGGTCATCAGCCCCTCGTTGCCGAATCAGATTCAACCACCGGTTGTTGTCAATCCGTAGGGTTGGCACCTCGCGAACTGGCCTGATTCAGCAGCCAGCTGCCAGGAAAGTTTACCGAATGATCAAAAAGCCGCGCGTGAATCACGTGCGGCTTTTTTCGTTCTCGATAAATACCGATTCAGACTGCCCGGGGATCTTTCGTCGCACTTTCCTGAAGGCAACAATAGGGTCCTTCAAGATTCACGCAGCAGAGTTCTCTGGAGCCGGTCACGTCACCGCCAGATGTAAACTCCCCCGCCTGTCCCTTCACCGCCCGCGAGACGACTAAACGAATGAGTGCCGCCCAGACTTCGATTCCCGAAGACGTCGCCAAGAGTGCTTCGGAAGCCAGAGATCGATTGAATGAACACACTCTCAAGATTGTGCATTGGCACTTTAGTGAGGAGACAGGAAGCCCGTTTTGGTTGGAAAAGAAGGCGGAACTGGGATTCGATCCCCTCACCGACATCAAGTCCTTTGACGATCTGAAGAAGTTTCCGCACTTTGAAGACGAATGGCTCCGTGGCGGTCCGATCCAGCGCTGGGTCCCCAAGGGGCATGCCGGAAAGCCGGTCTACGTGTTCGAAACCGGCGGCACGACGGGGGTTCCGAAAAGCCGGATGGTGATCGAAGATCACTGGAAAGACTACGAGTTGTTCAGCGATACCCTGCCGGACGAACATTTCCCGCCCGGTTCGAATTGGCTGATGCTCGGGCCCAGCGGTCCGCGGCGACTGCGGTTGGCCGTCGAGCACTTGGCTCAACATCGCGGCGGCATCTGCTTCTGCATCGACTTGGACCCCCGCTGGGTCGTCAAGCTGATCAAGAAAGGCTGGATGGAGCATCTGGAAGAGTACAAGAAGCACTGCATCGACCAAGCCGTCACCGTGCTGACCGCGGGACACGACATCAAGTGCATGTTCGCGACGCCAAAGTTGCTCGAATCGCTCGGCGAAGCCCTCGAAGAC
>NZ_JBFHKV010001173.1:0-2500 GCF_041595215.1 Stieleria sp.
CCGCGCTGCTCTGGGCGCTCGGCCGACTCGGCGGACGCCAACCCGCCTACGGCCCGCTCAACACCACCATCCCGGTCGCCACGGTTCAGTCATGGATCGAATCGCTGATCGCCGTCGATCCGCCTGAATCCGACGTGCCACTGACGCTCGTGCAACTGGGGCGCAAAACGGGCGACCGCTACCGAGACATCGCCGCAGCGACCCGAGACAAAGCCGCTACGTACTTGCAGTCCAGGGATGCGGCGGACCACTTCGTCACCCTGCTGACCGAAGGCGGAACGCTGGATCGAGACGAAGAGACCGCCGTGTTCGGCGACTCGCTGCCCTTGGGCATCCGACTGGGACGGTAGCCCGCACAGTTTGCCAAACCGGCACCAAAGCGAAACCCGACAGTTTCCTTCGATTGATCAGCCACTCACCGCCGATTCAACACCGGTGTGTCGTTGGTCTGTTTCGTTTGGCGTTCTCGTATCGGTGAGGGTGTGATGCCACTTCGAAAACTCTGGAATTCGATTCGTGGCAAGTCGGCCACGCCAAAAGTCCACGCGAGTTCAGAGACGGTGAGTCCAGGGACACAGTGCCCGGAACCAGGTTTGAATCCAACACCGCGGATCCAGTCCGCCCAGCAAACCTCCCCGCCGGCCCAACGCCCCGCGGCCGTGCCGACGCGCCCGGCGACGTCCAAGTCCATTTCAGGTGCCGCCACACGCGACGACAAGAAACTGTTTCGACGGATGGAATCGCTGTCCGTTCAATCGGTGTTGGAAGTCGGTGTCGGTGACGGACGGCGCTCACTGGCGATGTTGCACGCGCTGACCCACAAAGGCCACTCGACCCCGATTCATTACATCGCGATCGATGAGTTTGAATTGGGCGGCAACGCGCTTTCGCTGCGAGACTTTCACAAACAGCTGCGTGAGTACCCGGCCAAAGCCCATCTGGTGCCGATGGCGATCGACGCCGGCCTGGATCGTGTGGTCCGAACGTACGGCCAAGTCGATCTGATCCTGTGGTCCGCCGAGCAGCCGCCGACCCCGGCTCAGCACAGCGCTCTGGCCCGCTTGAGCAAGTCGCACACCATCGTCTTCGCCCAGGAAAACGGTCGCTGGACCGAAACGCTGCCCGGTCTGGCCGCCGGCAAACGGGCCGCCTGATCGATCCCAGCCGCTCCAACCGGCACGGTTGATCCGACCGGAAAGATTTCTGGGATCGGCAGCGTCTGTGTTTTGAGCTAGGTTTGTTCATGCCCGAAACGGCAACTAAATTGATTCCCCCCGGTCAAGGCCGGCCGGGATGAACAGACAGGCCTCCAAAACAGATTGAATTGCGATGTGTGGAATTGTCGGATATGTCGGTTCGGACAAAGCGGGCGACTTCCTGCTCAGTGGTCTGCGCCGCTTGGAATACCGCGGATATGACAGTGCCGGCGTGGCGATCCACGGCGGTGACACGTTCCACATCACCCGCGCGGTCGGCCGAATCGACGCCCTGGCCAGCTCGTTGGGCCAAAATCCCGTCGACGGACCGATCGGGATCGGCCACACCCGCTGGGCCACCCACGGGCCGGCGACCCAGGAAAACGCCCACCCGCACGTCGGCGGCGACGGCGAAGTGATTCTGGTGCACAACGGAGTCATCGAGAACTTTCAAACGCTGAAAAACGAGCTGATCGAAAAAGGCTACGCGTTTCAGTCCGCGACCGATAGCGAAGTGGTCGCCCATCTGATCGCCGAAGGCCTGCGTGTGACGCCGGAGACTGCCGACGATCCGTCGTTGCAATACGTGCAAGCGGTCCAGTGGGCCATCGCCCAGCTCCGCGGCACCTATGGGCTGGTGATCGCCTTCCGGGATCAACCCGACTTGTTGATCGCCGCTCGATTCGGCAGCCCGCTGGTGATCGGAATCGGCAACGGCGAGTACTTCGTCGCCAGCGATTCGTCCCCGCTGGCCGGCTGCACCGATCGCATCGTCTACATGGCCGACCACCAATTGGCAGTGCTCCGCCCCCAAGGCTTTTCGGTGACGCACCGGGAACAGGGCAAAGTGACGGTTCAGATCCAACCCCTGGAAGCGGCCGAAGAAGAGGTCAGCTTGCAGGGCTATGACCACTACATGCTCAAGGAAATCTATGAGCAACCCGAATCGCTGAAGAACGCGATGCGCGGCCGGCTGGACGAAGAAAACGCCACCGCCGTGTTTGGCGGATTGAACCTGACCCCGCAACAACTACGCAGCGTCGAACGCATCATCCTGACCGGATGCGGTACCAGCTGGCACTCCGCGCTGGTCGGCGAGTACCTGATCGAGGAACTCGCGCGGATTCCCGTCTGTGTCGAATACGCCAGCGAATTGCGGTACCGCAACCCGCCGATCGAAAACAACACGCTGGTGTTCGGGATCACCCAAAGCGGCGAGACGGCCGACACGCTGGCCGCCTTGCGGGAAACCAAACGCAAAGGCCACCGCACCCTGGCCCTCTGTAACGTCGTGGGAAGCTCCA
>NZ_JBFHKV010001174.1:0-2497 GCF_041595215.1 Stieleria sp.
CCGTCTTGCCATACCACACCCAGACCGATGCGGCTGCTGGCACCTTGACCCAAACCTGAGCGGTCCCGTTTGCCGGGTCATTGTCGGTAACGAACGAGACGACCTCACACGGCAGCTGAGACGTGCCAGCAGAGTCCGAAGAAAACCGAATGTCACCGCCGCCGTTCAGTGCGGGGTTATCACCATCGGCGTCAAACATTTCCGACGGCAAATTGTCCTCGGTGAACAGCGCAGCAAGATCCGCCGTCGGTGTCGACGCAAATGTCAATTCACACTTTCGGGTCCAGCCCGTAGGAAACGCCATTCGCCTTAAATCCCCAACCCTGAATCGTGCACGTCAAACGCCTGAATCATGCACGATCCGTGCCCGACTCGCACCCATGCGTCGCGTGATAATTTTTCGTAGCCAAACAAACGTCCGTCGGCATACCGCCGGCGGACTGTATCTGCGTTGCATCCGATCTCGTCGGCTAATTGCTCTGTTGTCATGACCGCCGGTGTCGGTTCGATCGGATCGGCAATCATGACCGAGACGTTGCCGACGCTTTTTGTTTGATGCACCGTCGGCGAAACCGATGCGTGACGTCTGTCCCACGTGATCAACACCAGGATTCCGATCGTCGTCGCTAAAAAGACACCGCAATTGGCAAACCACGCGATAATCTTTTCATTGGTCGTCATCGTTGGTCTCTTCGAGAGTTTCGACTTGTTGACGTAGTTTTTTGTTCTCGCCTCGCAATTCGTCATTCCGTTTCAGAACGGCCCAAAAGACACGGACAAAAAAGATCCACATCGAGCCGATGGCAACGTATGTTGCGGCTAAGACGGTTTTGACAAATCCCAATTCGGACGGATCATTGTTTTGCCCCAGCATTTCATCGTTTCGCCTCGACACGGTGAATCATGTTGTAGTTTTCAGTAGCCGCAGGATGTCATCCGCATCATGCGGTTAGGCTCGTCCGATTGTGTCAGCTTTCGGTCGAGCCGCTTCTACTTCTCCGACGTGGACCGCTCCGGTACGAGACGTTCGATCAACGACACATGCCGCTCGATCGCCGCGCTGTACTCCGCACGCATCGCCGCGCGTTCGACCTGTGCGTCATTCAGAACGACGTAAAGCAACGCAAACGCCAGCCCGCCAAACCCAAGCGGCTGAACCAGTTTGACCCACCACGGGCCGACGGGCTGTTGTTGATCGTCTTCGTTCATTTATCCAGGTCGAGTACGGCTTGCGGGCCACCGACGGCGAGCGGCCTTTGTCTATTGTGTTAACGCGATTTCGTTACGGGTGGATCCACACGAAAAAAACATGCTCACCAACTGTGATTCGTTGCTGCCCATGCAGTTCCGCCGGCATCGGATGCAGGTACGAAACAACCACGGTCCCGCGCCGCAAAGATTTCAGTTTTGGCAACAGTTCTCGAATTAAATCGTCGTACAGATACATCACGACGTAGTCCGCTTTTGCAAAGCGATACCGACGGCTGTCTCCCTCAGTGATCGACACCAGCGAAGTCACGCCGGCCGACTGAACTGCGGATCGTGCAAGGGCCGCAGCCTGCGGGTTGATCTCGATTCCCATGCCATACGCACCGAACCGACGCGCGGCGCCAACCAGGATTCGTGCATCACCGCATCCTGGGTCGAGGATGATCTGACCCGGCTGCGGCCGGATAATCTGCCAGAGTGCATCCACCGCTGTCGTCGGGCTCGGGGCGAAGGAATGACGGACGGTGGTGATCGCCGCGGCTGCCTGTTGCTGTGTCGGTGCGGACTGTGCCGACCGGAAAGCCTGCCAAAGCTCTTGTTGCATCTTGCACGACGCACGACCGCAACAGTAATCGTCCACGCCCAGCGTGTACTTGCGACCGGACATCACGAATCCGTCCGACGTGCGATACCACGGCCGGCCGGCATCGGCCGGAATCGCGGAGAACGCCAGTACAATGAGCGCGATCAGAATCGCATAGCTCACCACGATAAAGGTGTTGATCGATCTCATAGCCCAAACAACGGCCCATCGGATTGCGTGTTGTCTTCATCATCCGCCGGATTATCGACCGTCCCTTTGAACCGTCGGTAATCCTCGATCAGCTTGTCGCGATCCTTGCTGGTCGCTTCCAGGTATTCACCGATCGACTTGACTGCCTCGTCGTTCGGTACACCAGGTTCATCAGGATCGTCCGGATCCGTCGGCTCGTCGGGCTCGTCCAGGTGCGCCCAGATCGGCAGCGTCGTGATGTTGGATTGCTGGAAAAATCCCTCTTCCAATTCATCCGCCGGCGGTCGGTTTTCGGCCAACTCGATCAAATCCGGGGGCTTCGGGAAACCGATGACCGAGCGGTTGGCATACTGGAACCAGATCGACCGGACGGTTTGCCCGGCGCCGTCACCACCCCAGGACCAGGTCAGCAACCCATAGCAAAGGTTGTCCCGGAACGAATGGACACTCGATCCAGACTGGCCACCGATCGCATTCGGTTGCCACTTCCAGACG
>NZ_JBFHKV010001175.1:0-2495 GCF_041595215.1 Stieleria sp.
CGGTTGGATCTCCTCGCGTGGGGCCAGGCTTTTCCAACCTTCCGCCGTCGCGTCCTCGGCTGCCGATGGCGTGGATCCCAGCAAGGCCAGCGCGACCAACACGACCAGCGGGAAACGATTCAAACCCATCAGATTTCTCCATGGAAACAAGGACCAATCCACCCGATTCTAAGAGCTGTTGGGATCCCGGTGTGGATCTCCCGATGCAAACTCCCTGTGGAAACCGGTGAACGAACGCCTCACTGGCACCCCCCACCGTGTACGTGGTGAAGTATTGATTTCCCGCGTTTGACCCGCTTTTGACTGCTCACACAGCGGCTCCCCTCTACCCGGGTGCAAGGTGCACGGGGAGGGCCGGGGATCAGGCCCTTGCTGGTCTGACCTCTCAAAATTATCCTACCGGGCTCAAATTTCAGGACTTTCTTTCCCTTTCACGGTCAAAACCGGACTGATGCCCAGCCCCACTCAGCGACACGTTCTCTCCGCTCTGGTCCAGAACGTTCCCGGGGTACTCGCCCATATTTCTGGGATGCTTGCCTCGCGTGGCTTCAACATCGACTCGCTCGCAGTCGGTGAAACCGAAAACAAAACGCTCTCTCGCATGACTTTTGTCGTCGTCGGCGACGATCGAGTGCTGGAGCAAGTACGCAAGCAGTTGGAGAAGATTGTCACGGTCGTCCGTGTCATCGATGTCAGCAGTCGCGATTTCGTCGAACGGGATCTTTTGCTGTTGAAGGTCCAAGCCCCTTCGGGGCCCAAGCGGGCCGAAATTCGTGAGCTGGTCGATATCTTTCGCGGACGCATCGTCGATGTCGGGCCGGAAGAGCTGATGATTGAGATCAGTGGCCGAGAGAACAAAGTCCAGGCGTTCATCGAACGCGTCCGCCCCTACGGGATCACCGAGTTGGTGCGAACGGGCCGCGTCGCGATGGTACGCAGCGATTCGGACATCTCCATCGCTGACGAAGCCGCCAAGGCGACCGCCTGATTTCTCCCTCGGAATTCCTTCCCTACCACCTTTCCAATCACCTCGAGACCATTTCATCATGGCAGCCACCATTTACTACGACAACGACGCCGACCTTTCGCACCTCAAAGGCAAGACGGTCGCGATCCTCGGCTACGGATCCCAAGGCCACGCCCAGGCACAGAACCTGCGTGACAGCGGCGTCAATGTCATCATCGGCCAACGCCCCGGTTCGGCCAACTACGACCTGGCCGTTTCCCACGGCTTCGAACCCAAGACGATCGCGGACGCCACCAAAGAAGCGGACGTGATCAACATTCTGCTGCCCGACGAAGTGCAGGCCGATGTCTACCGCGACGCCATTCTGCCGAACCTTTCCAAAGGCAACGTGCTGATGTGTTCGCACGGATTCAACATCCACTTCGGGCAGATCGCTCCTCCCAAAGGAATCGACACGCTGCTGGTCGCCCCCAAGGGCCCCGGTCACCTGGTCCGCAGCGAATATGAAAAAGGCGGCGGCGTCCCGGCGTTGATCGCGTTGGGCGAAGACGCGTCGGAAACCACCAAGCAAATCGGTTTGGCCTACGCCAAGGGGATCGGCGGAACGCGGGGCGGTGTGATCGAGACCTCGTTCATGGAAGAGACCGAAACGGACCTGTTCGGCGAACAAGTCGTGCTCTGCGGCGGCGTCAGCGAACTGGTCAAGGCCGGTTTTGAAACCCTCGTCGAAGCCGGTTATCAGCCCGAGATGGCGTACTTCGAGTGCATGCACGAGCTGAAACTGATCGTCGACCTTCTCTACCAGGGCGGACTCAGCTACATGCGTTACAGCATCAGCAACACGGCCGAGTACGGCGATTACGTCACCGGCCCCCGCATCATCACCGACGAAACCAAGGCCGAGATGAAACGCGTCTTGGAAGAGATTCAAAACGGCACCTTCGCCCGCAACTGGATCCTGGAAAACCGTGGCGGCGCCGCGTTCTTCAAAGCCACCCGACGACGCGAACGAGACCACGGTGTCGAGCAGATCGGACGTGGGCTGCGAAAAATGATGTCCTGGATCGAAGAAAAAGAAGTCTCCTGATCATCGGCTTAGGCCCCGACGGGGCATCGCGGTGAAGCATTTTTTAGCGGTAGGGCGCGAGCCCTCCGGTGTTTCGGGAACGATGAGGGACCGCAGGGCTTGCGCCCTGTCGCTATCGCCTCGCAAAACGCTGGGGAAAATGCTTCGCAGCGTTACCCCCTGAAGGGCCTGCTGCACCGGACGATGACAACGGCCCGGGTTTCCTGACAGCAGGGAACCCGGGCTTTTTTTGTGTCGTCGGATTGCTCTCGCAATGAGCCGCCAGAATCCGCACAATGCGGGTGCTTCATTTCGCTCCCTCGCTCGCCTCGGCTTTCAGCCGGCCTCCAGCACCATGTCAGCATCCACCCTCGCCGCAACGCGTTTGCCCTCGGTTTCAGAAATCACGCAATTGCAAATCGACACCGTGGCCGCTTGGCACCAGGGGCCGATCGAGAATCC
>NZ_JBFHKV010001176.1:0-2493 GCF_041595215.1 Stieleria sp.
ATGCGTTGGACATGATGACGACGGGTTTCCGGGTGGGTCAATTCACCGGCATCGGCCGCCGCCATCAGCGTCTGGTCGGGCATCGTCGACCACAAGAAATAACTCAATCGCGAAGCAACCGCATGGTCATCGAGTTCGCCGGGTGTTTCGGTGAGAAATAGGAAACGGGGTGAACAAAGGATCGTGCGGTAGCCGCGTTTCAGTGCTTCCCGAGGCCCGATCCCCGCCGCCAAGTCCTCGTCGACCAACGCCAAGTAGGACAAGAGCGTTTGATCGGTCAGCGGACGGCGAAAGGCCCGCGTCGCGAACCGCTTCATCAACGCGGCGATTTCGTCACGCGACAGGTTCTGATCGATCGGTGTCTCACCGAACAGCAATTGGGCCACCTGTTCGCGCGGCGGTGCCTTGTGAATCGATTCCATCGTGATCGATGAATACGCTAGTCCCGGTACCTTGGGCAGCGGGCGTTTGTCGCGGGCGCTCCCTCGGTAATTGTTCAGCCCCGTGCCACGCACGCGTTCGATCGTATGGTCCGAGGGGCGTGCCTCGATCAGATGCCCTTTGCGGATCCACGCCTCGAAGGTTTGGTCGCGGGGCTGTTCATCGGCACGGAAGATACCGGCCAAGAACATCATCGGCGCGTGGGCAAAGCCGACGCCGGTTCGGACGGTGCACCAGACGCCTTCGCCCGGTTGGATGTTCACCGCGTGAGCATCATGAAGCGTGATCCGATACCATCCGGTGCGGCGGACTTCCGTTTCCGGAACACGTCCGTGGTAGATCTGGGTGGCCGACCAGGCAATCGTTTTGTCGCCGACATGCCAAGGGTCACGTTGTCCGACTTGACGCCCCAATTCCGCACTGGTGTAGGTGTGGCGGAACGGCTTCGCATCCCCGTCCAAGGCACGGCGGAATGCTTCGTCGAGCGATGCGTCGGCGGCGTCGAGGTACTTCTCCATCAAATGAAGTGAGATCTGTTGCGCCTGAGCAACGGTGGCAAAACCGTCGTGATACGTGTCCTCAGGGAGAAACTCTTGTAGCGGAATATCGATGCCGAGCAGGTCTTGCATCGTGTTTTCGTATTCGATTCGATTCAGCCGCCGCGAACGCACCCGTCCGAGCGCCCGCGTTTGTTGCTGTAGCGTTTGATGAATCGGCGCGGCGATGGCGGCCAAAAAATCTTCCCGCGGCTGTTGGTCGGGAACCTCTGCGTCTTGGGGAGGCATTTCGCCGGATTGAACCCGGTCAAAAATCGTCACCCAGCGTCGCAGATTGGACGCGTCGGCGGGTTGGAACTCCAGTTCGGCCAGATTCAGATCGCCTTCTTGCGTGTACCCATCGTGACAATCCACGCAGTACTGCTGAACGAATTCGGTTCGCGCGGCATGCGGAGCGTCAGTCGGAAGGTTGGGATCGGCGGCGATCAGGCTGGCAGCGGCTGCCAGGCTCAATGCCAGCAGCAAACCCATGCGGACGCACGGGGAGGCGGGAGTATTCATTCCCTGATTTTACCACCCGATAGCGGTTCTCCAATACCCGATTTTGGTCCCATGTGCACTGTTCTGGCCCGATATAATCGATGCATAGGCGGTGCCCTCGGCGTCAGGACCGATGTCGAGACCGAGATGTGATCAATCGGACGCTTATTGTCGTCCACGAAAAAGGGAGCCATGACGATGACAGAACGAGCGGTTTTAGCAGGCGGATGCTTTTGGGGCATGGAAGATCTGTTTCGCAAACAACCCGGTGTCGTGTCGACGCGATGCGGCTACACCGGCGGGGACGTCGACAACGCCACCTACCGAAACCACGGCACACACGCCGAAGCAATCGAAGTGATTTTCGACCCCAGCGAAACGAGTTTTCGAAAGCTTCTGGAATTTTTTTTCCAGGTCCATGACCCGACCACGTTGAACCGGCAAGGCAACGACCGCGGCATGTCCTATCGCTCCGCGATTTACTTTACCAACGACGAACAACAACGCACGGCCTTGGAAACGATCCAAGAAGTCAACGCGTCGGGGATTTGGCCGGGCGAAGTCGTTACAGAAGTCGAACCCGCCGGTGACTTCTGGGAAGCGGAACCGGAACACCAAGACTACCTGCTGCGCAATCCAGGCGGATACACCTGTCACTTCATCCGCCCCGACTGGGTGTTACCGAAAAAGACCGAAGCGAATTCGTGATGGGTTGCCGCACGACCACACGGTTTGGCAAGACGTTCGGCTCGGTTGTTAGCGGCAGGGCGCAAGCCCTCCGGTCTGCGCGCGACACCCTGTGGCGGCACCGGACGGCTCGCGCCGTTCCGCTACCATGACACTCCGATCGGTTATTAGCGGCAGGGCGCAAGCCCTCCGGTCTGGCGCGCCGCCCTGTGGCGGCACCGGACGGCTCGCGCCGTTCCGCTACCATGACACTCCGCTCGGTTGTTAGCGGCAGGGCGCAAGCCCTCCGGTCTCCCGCGACGCCCTGTGGCGGCACCGGACGGCTCGC
>NZ_JBFHKV010001177.1:0-2493 GCF_041595215.1 Stieleria sp.
GCCGCGACCAGACAAAAAATACCCAAGGGGGCAAAATTCATCAGCAGCATCACGAATTGCATCAGCGCCTTGTTTGCTTGTGTGATCAGTCTGGTGATGATGCTGACGTCCTCGTGCATCGTCGTCAGCATGCCCGCAAAAACGATTGCGAACACGATGATCGGCAACAACTGTGTTTGGGCGGCCGAAACAAACAGGTTGTCCGTCACCAACATCAGCACCAGATTCTTGAAGATCGTGCCGATGTTCGGCTGCACGCTCTCGCCTTGCGGCAAACCCTCCAACACGCCTCCGACTTCGACCTTGCTCAGCCCCGTCGTCTGGGCGAGCGCATCGACGATCTTGGATTTCGGCGAACCCTGCCCCTCGGTGTTCATCGCCTGGACCGCCGCCTGGTCAACCGTGCCGACGCCCGGCTGCACGATGTTGACGACCACCAGCCCCACCACGACCGCCAAGATGGTGGTGACGAGATAAAACCCGATCGCCGCAGCACCGGGGCGTCCGAGTTTTCGAACATCGCCCATGCCCAACACGCCGCACATCACCGAGGTCAACACCAGCGGCACGACGATCATCTTCAACATCCGCAGGAAGACTTCACCGCCGATTTCCAGAGACGCCGCCAGGTGTGGGCGGATCAACGCCAGTGCGATGGCAGCGACGATCGAAAAGAAAATCGCATAAGCCAGCCAATTCCCGTGCGGTTTATCGTCGGAAGCCGGAGTGGAATCAGGATTGGCGTCGGACATGAGTGGGCCGAAAGTTGCGAGGTGACGAAACGACGAACGCTGAAAACGATGAACCGGACGAAAAGGGCGCGGGGAGCAGGCGAGAGGTTTGATCGATCATCCCCGAAAACACGCCCTGCCAACATACCAAACTTCAGTGCGATCGTCTGTCGATCCAACGCGTCCGGGTTGATTGTTAGACTATGATCTTCTCTGTCCCACCTGCTTCCCCAGCTTCACCGATCCGATTCCTTCATGAAACTCTCTCGACGCCAATTTGGTGCGATCGCCGCCTCGTCCGCGATCGCTGTCAACCACGCCGCAATCGATGCCGCGGAAACCGGGCCGCTGGAAACATTCGTTCCGTGCCGAGCGATCACCCGTGGCCCCAAGAACCATTGGTTCGGCTACTACGACAAACGCGAGTTTGATCCGACCAACACGCTCGTGCTTTCCAACGAAGTTTCCTTCGAAGGCCGTTCGCCGACCGCGGACGACAGCATTGCCGTGGGTTACGCGGACACCGGCAATGGCGATCGCTGGCACCCCATCGGAACCAGCAAGGCCTGGGGATGGCAGCAGGGCTGCATGCTGCAATGGTTGGGCGATGATGGCAAACGAATCTTGTGGAACGACCGTCAAGGCGACTCGTTCGTTTGCCGCATCTATTCGACCGACACCCAAACGACACGCACGATCAACAAACCGATTTACACCGTTTCGCCAGACGGCAGCTTCGGTTTGTCCGCCGACTTTCGACGCATCGACAATCTGCGTCCCGGTTACGGATACGACGGATTGGCCGATCCCAATGTTGCCGTGCGTGCGCCGGCTGATTCAGGGATCTGGCGGGTGGACCTGGAAACCGGGCAAGAGGAACTGATCCTGTCGTTGGCCGATGTCGCGGCGATGCCTTGGCCCGACGGCGACAACCATGCCCAAGCATGGCACTACTTCAACCATCTGTTGATCAGCCCGGACGCGCAACGCTTCATCGTCTTGCATCGCTATCGCCCTGAGTTTGATCCCAAGACGTTGCAGTTCAAAGGCGGGTTTGTCACACGCATGTTGACTGCGGCGATCGACGGCACGGACCGATACGTGCTCGATCCGTCCGGTTACACGTCGCATTTCATCTGGAAAGGCAGCGACGCGGTCACGATGTGGACCAAACCGGCCGGACAAAAAGCGGGGTTCTACGAATTCGTCGACCAAACCGATCACGTTCGCCCGGTCGGCCATGACAAGATGCCGACCAACGGACACAACACCTATCTGCCGGCCCCCTATCAAGACTGGATCCTCAACGACACCTATCCCGACCGCAAGACGCGGCGACAAACGGTCTATCTGTATCACGTCCCCAGCGGGCGACGAGTTGACCTCGGTCACTTCCCCTCGCCACCGGCCTACGCCGGCGAATGGCGCTGTGACACGCATCCCCGCAGCAGCAACGACGGAACCCAAGTCGCCATCGACAGCCCGCACGATGGAGGCCGCCAAGTCTATCTGCTGGACATCGCCGAGGTACTGAAACAGGCATAATTTGCAATACAATGGCTAAACACCAACCCGCGCTGGTGTGCAGGCTTTAGCCGCCCACACTCGCTGCGGAGCAGCGAAACGGAATCGCCTAAAGGCTAAACACCAACCTGCGCTGGTGTGCAGGCTTTAGCCGCCCACGCTCGCTGCGGAGCAGCGAAACAGAATCGCCTAAAGGCTAAGCACCAACCCGCGCTGGTGTGCAGGCTTTAGCCGCCCA
>NZ_JBFHKV010001178.1:0-2486 GCF_041595215.1 Stieleria sp.
CGGGAATCGAGGATTACCAACAACTGCTCGACGACTTGCGATCCGATCGCGGAAACGCGGACTTGGAAATCTATTTGCTCGACGGATTGAGGGATGGGGTCGAACAAGTCGGCGAGATCCTCTCCGGCTACACGGACGTGGACGCCGTTCACTTCGTCTCGCACGGCACCCAAGGCCAGTTCCAGCTGGGCAACACTTGGCTTTCGATTGACAACTTGGATGCCCACGCCGGATCCATCGCCAGTTGGAACGATTCGCTGCGGGACGGGGCCGACATGCTGATTTACGGCTGTGGCTTAGCGGCGACAGAAGACGGTCGAGCATTGTCGGACGCCTTGGCAACGTTGACCGGCTCGAACGTCGCGGCGAGCGATGACGACACGGGACACGCGATCCTGGGCGGCGATTGGGAACTGGAATACTCGACCGGGTCCATCGAGACCAGCTTGGCGTTCAGCCTCGACGTGCAACAGAACTGGGGGCATCTGCTGAACGTGACGGTTGGCAACACCACAACGGCCACCGTCGGGACTGGAGCTGCCGGCACGTCGTTTGCGCACGCGACCGCCGGGACGGACCGTCTGATCATGGTTGGCATTTCGTTTGGTGAGGACAACGGCGATAGCGTCAGTTCGGTGACCTACAACGGCGTCAGTCTAAGTTTGGTTGGAGTGCAGGACCACGCCGATCCGTTGAAGTCGCGCGTGGAGATCTGGTCGCTGGTTGCGCCGGACGTAGGCACTCACAACCTTGTGGTGAACTTTTCGGGGACCAGTCACGACGGAGCCACGATCGGCGTGATGACATTCACCGACGTCGATCAAACCACTCCGGTGGGAGCGTTTGTCGGCGATCAGGGAACATCCGGCACGCCCTCGGTGACCGTGTCGTCGACCGATGACGATCTGGTGTTCGGCGTCGTGGGCGTGGGCGATACCAGTGACTGGGACTTTACGGCCGGAGCGGGGCAAACCGAGCATTGGGATCTGTTTTCTTCCCGAGCGAACGGTTCAGGGACAACGGAGAACGGTGCGGCGTCGGTGGTGACATCGTGGACGTATGCGTCGTCCAATACGTGGGCTGCGGGTGCAGTGTCGATCAAGGCGGCCCCGTCCCCGGTGAATTCAGTTACCGTCAATACGACCAGTGACACTTTAGACGGTGATACGTCGTCGATCGACGCGTTACTCAGCAACAAAGGCGCAGACGGATTTATCTCGTTGCGAGAAGCCATCATCGCGGCCAACAACACGGCGGGAACGGATGACATCTTTCTCGGCGCAGGGACGCACACACTGTCGATTCTGGGCGCTGATGAAGATCTGGCCGCGACCGGTGATCTGGATGTTTTGGGAAGTGTCAACATCTATGGTGATTCGGCTGCCACGACGATCATTGATGGCAGCGGGATGGCAGCATCGCCCGACCGTTTGTTTCAGGTGTGGGGCGGAGCCGTCGTCAACCTCACGGACCTAACCATCAAGGGCGGTCAGGGCGGTGGTAGTGGTGGGGGCGGCGTCTACATTGGTGCCGGAGCTGACTTGACGGTCGCAAATGTCGTGTTCGAAAACAACGACGGCAACAATGGTGGCGCGATCCAGAACGACGGCACATTCACTGCCAACACATCCGTCATCAAAAACAACACTGGAAACAGCGGCAGCGGCATTGACAACAGTGGCACCATGTATCTGACCGACGTGGCCGTCACCGGCAATAGTGCGGGAAATGCTGGCGGCGGTCTTCGAAACAATGGGACGGCGACCCTGACCAATGTCACGTTCAGCGGTAACTCGGCGACGGCCGGGGCAGGTATTCACAATGGCGGCGGTACGGCCGTGATGACCCTGACCAACGTCACCATTAGCACCAATACGGCGATCAATGCGGGCGGTGGCATCTGGACGGGCCGGAACGTCAACGCCACCAACGTTACGATCACAAACAATCAGGTCACCACACCCGTAGACGGAACGGGGGGCGGAGTTCATATCAATGGTGGCGCCGGTGACGTCACACTGAAAAACAGCATCCTCTACGGCAACACCGCAGCGATTGGGCCAGATGCCGATGCGGAATTGACATCGTCTGGGTACAACATCGCCAGTGCGGCTGCGATTGTGGAAGTCGGTTCCGACGATACGGTCAGCGATCCAATGTTGGGTGCACTCACCGACAACGGGGGAGTCACCGAGACACACGCGTTGCTCGTTGGAAGCGCCGCGATTGATCCTGCGGGATTGACAGGTGCGCCCACAACGGACCAACGCGGCATAGCGCGTGATGCAACACCCGACATTGGAGCCTATGAATACGCGCCCGCCGGCAACGCTTCCCCGACCATTTACAATCTCAATGGGGACACGTTGAATTATAGCGAGGGCGATTCGGCGACGGTCATCGAGCAAGGTGGTAATGTGACGGTCGACGACGTCGATTCGGCTGATTTCGACACCGGCAATCTGACGGTGGCGATTCTCGCAGGC
>NZ_JBFHKV010001179.1:0-2484 GCF_041595215.1 Stieleria sp.
CTAATCCAACACGACCCGCGAGAGGCAATCATGACAAGCGGCCGGTTACAGCGAGAGTTGAAGAAGAAGAAACCGTTTTCGTCACCCGAGCAGGAGGCGTTGTTGAACCTGTTGCGGGCCAATGACCAGCTCCAGAATCGCTTCGGTCGGCTGTTCCGCGAGTTCGGGTTGACGGCGTCGCAGTACAACGTGCTGCGCATTCTGCGCGGTGAAGGCAAACCGATGCCGTGTTTGGAGATCGCCGAGCGGATGATTCAAGTGGTCCCGGCGATCACGGGATTGATCGATCGGCTTGAAAAACAGAACATGGTCAGTCGACGACGCAGCACCGAAGACCGCCGCGTCGTGTTTATCGAAATCACCAAGAAGGCGCGGGCGGTCCTCAAAAAAATGGACGGCCCGGTCAATGATCTGCACAAGCAATTGATGGGGCACCTGACCCGCTCGGAACTCAAGGAACTGAGCCGATTACTGGAAAAGGCTCGGGGGTGAATCGGTGGCCGCCGGTTGCACTCATTCCTCGCCGAACACGGATCCGTACGAATCGAAGTCCAATGCGGTGGTCAGCGACGATTCCATGTACCGCCGGCGTGCCTGTTCCAATAATTCCTCTGGATCGATTGGCATGTCTGCGTCGACACCATAAACCTCCAGTTCCAGCTGAACTTCGTCGCGACACGCCAACGCCAATTCAATGAATTCGTCGATCGTAAGATTAAATCGGTCTTTCAGCCAACCGCGGCAGTTCGCGATCGATTCGTCCCCGGCGTACCAAAGTGCGTCGGAGACGAGCGTGCCGCCGTGGACGATCACCGTGAGAGGATCGTCGAGTTCCGCGTTGCGATGGTTTCCAACGGCATCGCAAATCACGTCGGGAAACTGCCATTTGGACAACACGCGTGCCCCGATGTCGACATGATTGATGCCGTATGTTTGTCTTTCTAAATGAAACAGACGTTCTCTCGAGCTGCTCCGGTACAGCGTCAGGTACTTTTCACCTTCGACTTGTGCAAACACCAGCGTGCCTAGATGACTGAGCAGCCCCGTCGTGTAGGCATCATTGTGATCCACACCGCCCAAGTGGACGGCAAGTCGACGGGCGGCCGCCGCGGTCGTCAACGCCTGTCGCCAAAAGTCGTTGTAGAGCTCACGCGCTGCACCGGTGGAAAACGCGTTGGCAATGCTGAAGGTCATCGCGATCAAGCGAATGCTTCGTTCGCCCAACAGCGATACGGCTTGGTGCAGGTTGGTCACCGATGTTTTCAACCCGTAGCGAGAGGAGTTGACGACATGTAACACGCGGCTGGACATCGCCGGATCGGCCCGGATGCAATCGACGATCTCGTGCAGACCGAAGTCGTCGTTTTTGGTCAGCTGCAACAGTGATTGCGCGACTTCGGGGGGCGAATGAAGCAGGTCAGGGCGGTCGATTAACGCCTCTATGCGTTTGATCGTGCTCGAACCGGGCATGGTCTGGCGAGGCATGGCAATGTTTTCCAAAATTTTCTCCAGGTACTGTCAACGATGATCACATCAACCCGTATCTGTCGGGGCGCGTAAGAAAACGTAGTTCAGGACTGTCCACCACGATCGAAGGAAGTACGGTAATGCCGTGGAACGTCGGACGAGATGGGGAAAACCCTCGACTTTTGACGGACACGCCCCGAGGTCGAGTCCACCCTCGGCCGACGGATCTGCCGAGCAAATAACTTGCAATCGGGGGGGGTGACGTGTTCTACTTGTCACGCCATCCGGGAGTCTGCCGTCGCATCAGTCATTAACACGGCGGCTCCAGTCGTGTCGCCGCGCGTTTCGCGACGGTAGCGTTTCGCCGCCGGTGGCAACGTGATCACCGACGGTCTTTCTGGGAATGCCTTCAGCATGATTGCGCTGCAAATAGGCCGCATGAGACCTGGGACCTTCGGTACAACCTTTGACTTCAAGGATTTCATCATGAGTGTAAAAACGGTCGCGGCTGATCCGTTGGGATTCATCTTCGCATCGATCTTGACGATCATGCTTAGCTTCACTGCCGTGACGGCTTGCGGCGACGATGCGTCCCAAGTGCCTGATTGGATTCGCGGCAGCGGCGACACGCTGGAAATGCGGCTTCGCGGCAAAATCCACGACAAAGACGGCCAATCGGTCCATGCCGCGACGGTGCGGATCAGCATCAAGTATAACGCTCAGGTGTTGGAGAGCTTGACACCCGATGTCAAAGACGGCGGCTTTGAAGTCTGGTTGCCGGTGAACAAACACCGTTGGTATAGCATCGTCATTGATGCGACTTGCCAGGACGGAAGCCGAGCCCACGAGATGATCGTTCGAAATCAATTGCGGGACCGCGTGCTCAACGGCGTGACGCTGCAAGCCGAACGTCCCAGTCGTACGGTGACGTTCACGCTGCAACACGCCGGCAAACGCGTCGCGAAAGCCAACGTGCGGGTGAGGCTCGACAGCGGAGTCGAATTGTCCGCGGTCGCC
>NZ_JBFHKV010001180.1:0-2480 GCF_041595215.1 Stieleria sp.
AAACAGATCGATGGCAAGTATGCGATCCATCACTTCGCGGGTTGAAGAGACTGAACGCTGTTTCTGTAACCTGATCCGTTATTGCCACAGTCGCAGCACGCTGACCAGATTGTGATGCTGGTCGGTCCACAGGGGCGCGTCGCGCAGTTCGTCGGCGGTCGCTGTGGTGGCGGCGGCCAGTGAGGGGGCTTGGAAGATCGCGTGCCCCGGCGCGGCGATGATCATCCACGTGGAGTGGGTCGTCCCGATCGAGGCGTCTCCGATGCCTTCGAGCATGCGGCTTTCCAACCCGGCGTCGCGGCTGAGGTTGTGCACCAGCGGCGAAAGTTCCAAGTGGTTGTTGGATGTGTGCACGGTCAACACTCCGCCTTCGGCCAGTCGGGTTCTGTAGAGCGCCATCGACTCTCGCGTCAGCAGGTGGGCGGGAATCGCATCGCTGCTGAACGCGTCGAGAACCAGCAGGTCAAACTTGGCGTCGGGCATCCGCTCGAGCACCAAGCGGCCGTCTCCGAGGTGCCGTGTCATCTGGGACGGACAGTCTTTCATGAAGGTGAAGTATCGATCGGCGATGTCGATGACCGCCGGATTGATTTCAATCAGATCGAAGTGATCCGCGGGGCGTCCGTAGGTGGTCAGCACGCCGCATCCGAGTCCGACGATGCCGATCCGCAGCGAAGGATGTTGTTGCTGTAACGCTTTGATGACGTGGCCGACTCCACTCTCGTGCCCGTAATAAGTGGTCGGTTGAGATTGGTTCGGTGCGTAACGTTGCATCCCATGTAAGGTGCTGCCGTGTACTAGGCAGGTGCCGAGCGGTTTTTCACGGACTTTGAGCACGCCGAAGAAATTGCGCTGCGATGCGATGGTTCGATTGTTGGACACAAACGCCATGGTCAAGATGGGTGCGATCATCAACACGATCGCGCCGTACTTCAAACGCGCCGCGGCGGCCCAGTCGTATTCGGTGCGGTTCCAGGTCTTGCAGGCGAAGAACAACAGGAACGTCAACGCAGTGACCAGGGCGACAAAGAACGGCAACTCGGCGTGGTTGTTCAACAGCAGCGGGCAGAGGATGGCCACGATCACACCACCGAGTGCGCCTCCGGCCGACAGCATCGCGTAGTACTGGGTCAGTCTGTCGGTTCCCGGTTTCAGCCGGGCGACTTCGCCGTGGCACAGCAGGCACGCTCCAAACAGCATCACCATGTAGCAGGAGGCTTCGGCGATCAACTGGATGCTGCCCGGCAACAGCGTCTTGCCTTGGATCAGCGCCAACGCTGCGAGCGTGACCGCGGCGATCGGTTTGGGACGGTACCACTGTGGCGAGTCAAAGCAAACGATGAAGCTGGCCAGGTACAGGCTGAGCGGAAGCACCCACAGAAACGGTACGACGGCGATGTCTTGGCAAACGTGATTGGTGACCACCAACAACATCACCGAGGCGAGCGCGGGCAACGCGATCCAAGCCGCTTGGATGTTGACGGAAATCGAAGTCGAAGCGATAGCCGGTGCTGATGAATCGCCAGCGGGGCCTGATCGGGTTGCAGTGGTGGAGTCGTCGGTGATGCGGAATAAACTGATTGCGACGTAGCCTTGGACGAGCGCAAACAAGCAGAACAGCAGCGACCACATGCTGGATTGTGTCGACACCGAAAGCACGGGTTCAAACAAGAATGGATAGCTGAGCAACGCGAACAGCGATCCCGCGTTGGACAGCGCGTACAAACGGTAGACACGTTCGCTATTGTCGTGAAAGCTGAGCCACGCTTGGACGAGCGGGCCGGTGCTAGAGAGGACAAAATACGGTAGCCCGACGTGACTGGCCAGCATCCACAGCAGGTATAGCGTCGGCGTCTCGCTGCCGGTCGGCTTCCAGGCATCGGAGGGTTCGATCGGCAACACCAGCGCCGCGGCGCTGAGCAACAGCAAGTGGATCACGGCCTGGGCGAACGGATTACAGAACGTGCGGAGCACGTGGGCATAGAGGTAGCCGCCGAACAGCAAGAGTTGGAAGAACAGCATGCACGTCGTCCAGACCGCCGGGGTGCCTCCAAACCAGGGCAGCACACACTTGCTGATGATCGGTTGGACTTGAAAGACCAGGAACGCGCCGAGCAGAATGGTTGCGGCGAACCAGATCATGGACCGGCCGTGCGCCGAATCGGTGCCGGCAGTTTCGGTTTGTGAGGGTGATGACGGTTGGCCGCTAATGGATTTGGACATGGCTTGAAAAATTTCCCTCATGCGTCGTTCGGATTTCAGGGATTGCCGCGGAATCGGTCGGAATGAAGTGATCGAGCACTCGTTTTGCACACCATTGCGTGGCAATCGATAGAAATGGCGCGAAACCCTAGGTCACCGATAGCCGCAGGATCGACGTGCGGGCAAAAAGTCGGGTAACTTATAAGGCTTCGTTCTGACCTCCTTCCCCGCCACCGTTCCTGGTTCCGCATTCGCGTGTCGCTCAGTCCCCCACGAGA
>NZ_JBFHKV010001181.1:0-2478 GCF_041595215.1 Stieleria sp.
CGATCGTCGGCGGCGGGAATACGGCGATGGATTCGGTTCGGTCCGCGTTGCGATTGGGCGCCAAGAACGCCTACATCATCTACCGCCGCAGCGAGGAAGAAATGCCGGCCCGGGGCGAAGAGGTGCACCATGCCAAGGACGAGGGCGTGCAGTTCATGAACCTGCACAACCCGCTGGAGTTTGTCGGGAATGAGGAAGGTAATTTGACCGGAGTCAAGTTGGTCAAGATGGAACTCGGTGAAGCGGACGAATCGGGGCGTCGGCGTCCGGTCCCGATCGAAGGCTCTGAATTCGTGATGCCGATCGACATGGCGGTCGTCGCCATTGGCACCGGTGCCAATCCGTTGGTGCAGTCGACCACACCGGACATGGCGACCAACAAATGGGGCTACATCGTTGCCGATGAAGAGACGTTGCGGACCAACAAACGCGGCGTGTTCGCCGGCGGCGACATCGTCAGCGGTGCCGCCACGGTGATCTTGGCGATGGGCGCCGGTCGGGTGGCGGCGCGGTCGATGCATGAGTTTTTGGAAACGGGACAGTGGTAGAGTGATTGTCCCGTCGATCGATCTCGGCGGTCTGTAGATTCTCCACTCGGGAACGGGTAAGATAAGGGCGGGCGTCACTTCACTGAGAGCCGTCCAACGGCCTGGATGCGGACATCGTCGGTCTTGTTGTCGTTCCACTTTGGTTGCCGAGTGCAATTGCCAGACATGGACTATCTATTTGTCTTTCTGTTCGTCGTGCTGGGGATCGCGATGGTACTTGGCGGTATCTTTGCGTCCTACTTGTTGGCACCGCGAAACCCGACCAAGGTGAAGCAGTCGCCGTATGAATGTGGTGAGGAAACGATCGGATCGTCTTCGATCAATTTCAACGTCGCCTACTATTTGTTTGCGATCCTGTTTTTGGTGTTCGATGTCGAAGCGGCGTTTTTATTTCCCTGGGCCGTGGTGCTTCGCGAACTCGGATTGATCGGGCTGGTCGAGGTCGTGATGTTTGTACTTGTTCTGGTCGTCGGCCTGGCGTATGCCTGGAAAAAGGGGGTTCTGGAATGGGAATCGTAACGGACAAGCTTCCCGGTGCATTGGAAAAGGTGCCCGGCGGCAACGTCTTGGTGACCCGGTTTGACGAGATCATCAACTGGGCCCGTGCCAGCAGTCTTTGGCCCTTGACGTTCGGCACGAGTTGTTGTGCGATCGAGATGTTGATGGCCACGGGAGGACCGCGACACGATTTGGCACGATTCGGTGCCGAGGTCGCGCGGCCGTCGCCGCGTCAGGCCGACTTGTTGATTCTGGCGGGCACGATCGTCAAACGGATGGCTCCGCGGTTGCGGACGTTGTACGAGCAGATGGCGGAGCCGAGGTACGTGATCGCGACGGGCGCCTGCACGATTTCAGGTGGCCCATTCATCTATCATTCCTACACGACCGTGCGGGGGGCCGACGAGATCATTCCCGTCGACGTTTACGTTCCCGGTTGTCCCCCGCGTCCCGAGCAGTTGTTCCATGGCTTGTTGACGTTGCAGAAAATGATCAAGGAAGGCGAGACGATTCGCGAGCCCGGTGTTCGCCGCAAACCCGTCATCAGCGCGCTGCCCGAGGGGATCACGTTGGAAGACATCCAAGGGGAGATGAAGGAGTTACTCGTCAAGGAGAACGTGGTCGACGTCCAGCATGCCGTCGACAAGCTGAAGTGGCCAAGCGGATTGAACGAACAAAGCTCCGGCAAGAGCGGGGCGAACGAAAGCGGGGCGGGTGATGGAACGTGAAGCCCTGCAAGCGGCCGTTTGTGAACTCGACGCGGCCGTCAGCCCCTTGGACGCCAACGCCGACCGAGCGGCAGTTGTTGTCGAGGCGAGTGCCCTGCCAGCGATCGTTCGCCGTCTCCGCGACGAGCCCCAGTTTGCGTTTGCCCAATTGCTCGATCACGTGGCGGTCGATTGGATCGATCGCGGACAGTTCGAGCTGATCTACCAGCTCTATTCCTTCAAGCACAAACATTTTCTTTCCGTCAGCGTGTTAGTCCCGCGGGAGGATCCCCGCGTGCCGACGCTCTGTCGTGTGCACCCGGTCGCGGAGTGGCAGGAACGGGAAGTCTACGACCTGTTCGGCGTGTTGTACGACGATCATCCGGATCTCAGGAGACTGTTCTTGGAAGACGATTGGGTCGGGTTTCCCTTGCGCAAGGACTACCAAGACGACTTTATGCTCGACAGGCCAAGATGACCGTAGAAGTTTCGTCACTGAAGGAACTCGTGGAGCAGGCCAGCGGCGACGACCGTTCGCCGGACACCCAAGAGTATTTCGTCAACATGGGCCCCCAGCACCCGTCGACCCACGGCGTGTTGCGGCTGGTGTTGAAGTTGGACGGCGAACGGGTGCTTCGATGTATCCCCGTGCTCGGGTACATCCACCGCAGCATCGAGAAGATCTCCGAGCACATGAACTACATGAATTGTGTCCATCTGACCGA
>NZ_JBFHKV010001182.1:0-2473 GCF_041595215.1 Stieleria sp.
CGATCGTTTCTCGACGAGCAGTGCCGCGACGATCCGGCCTTGCGGGAGCAGGTCGAGCGTCTCTTGCGAGCACGGCGTGAACAGCCGAATCATTTGTTGCGTCAGGCCGTCGGGACTGGCAGCGATGACTGGGACGAGAAACAGACCGAGCTATTCCATCAAAAAACGGAATCGGGTGTGGATCGGTTGTCGGCCTCAAACACGACGGCCGACTTTCACGACCCGAGCCGATTCGAACCGCCGTCCATTCCCGCGTACCGTCTGGTGCGGGTGATCGGTGAAGGCGGCATGGGAACGGTCTATCTGGCCGTGCAGACTGAGCCGATCCGACGTGAAGTCGCTGTGAAAGTGATCAAGCCGGGAATGGATTCCGAGGAAGTGATCGCCCGATTCCGGGCGGAACGTCAGGCACTGGCGATGATGGACCACACGAATATCGCGAAGGTTTATGAAAGCGGTACGACCGAGCGAGGCCGCCCGTATTTTGTGATGGAACTGGTTCGCGGCCTGCCCATCACCAGCTACTGCAAAAAGCATGGATTGAGTCTACGCGAACGGTTGGAACTGTGTGTCGATCTGTGCATGGCCGTCCAACACGCGCATCAGCGTGGCGTGATTCACCGTGACCTGAAGCCCACCAATGTTCTGGTCACCGTGCAGGACGGCAAACCGATCATCAAAGTCATCGATTTCGGTGTCTCCAAAGCGCTGCATGGTGAGCTGGCCGGAAGAACGCTGCTGACACACGGCTCACAATTGATCGGAACCCCGCTCTACATGGCGCCGGAACAGGCGAAACGGACGCACTACGATGTTGACACACGCGTCGACGTCTATTCGATCGGCGTCGTCTTGTACGAGTTGCTGACCGACACCACCCCGATCGATCGAGAAACGCTCAAGCAGATCAGTATCGAAGAATTCTACAGCCTGCTTGTGCGTCGAGAACCCGCGCGGCCGAGCGAGCGGATCAACGGTCCGCCAACCGGTCAACCGTCTCCCCCGGACCGACACGTCCAGGGCACAGGCTTTGACGCCAAGCTTCTCAAGCGTGAATTGGATTGGATCGTGATGAAGGCGCTCGATCGAGATCGCGAACGGCGCTACGCGTCGGCGAGCGAGTTCGCCGAGGATCTGCGGCGGTATCTCGATGGCGATCCGGTAGTGGCCTGCCCGCCGTCCTGGGCGTATCGGTTTCGCAAAACGGCACGTCAGTACCGGGTTGAACTGAGTGTGTTGACATTGGCGATGGCCACCCTGATTGTCATCTCTGGGGTTTCACTGTGGCAGATGGCGGCGGTGGATGCGGCGCGGCGCGAGAGTGAACGACGTGAGCGCCACGCGGTCGAACTTCTCCAGGCGTTGAAGCTGCAGCGCGCCCTGACAACGTTGCGCAACGACAATCTGAAGCGGCTGCATGTCTTGACCACGGACCTTCGCTCGGACCCGCTGCCGACCGACGGGATCTCTCCGCCGCCCGACCTGGCGAACCTGTTGATGAACATTGCGGTTCGTCCGACCCGAGGCTCCTTCGCCAACTTGTCCCCCGTCAATGGTCTGGCGGTGACGCGAGACGGAACGAGGGCGCTCAGTGTCGACGATCAGGGGGACGTCAAGCTTTGGGATTTGAACGCACCCGATGCCACCGGGCAATTGATCGGATCCTACGAGAAACCCGCTCAAGCGGTCGCGATTTCCCCTGACGGCCGCACCGCAGCGACCGGCAGCAAGTCCCGGATCGTGTCGTTCTGGAACCTGGATGACGGAACACTGATTCGCAGTTTGCCCCCGCTGGAATCGGGCATCGAAACGATACGCTGGTCTCCCGACGGGCGGTTTGTCGCCGCCGGTGCCCGTTACAGCGAAGTCTGGGTGGGTGACGCCGAAGGCAATGAATTGTTCCGCATCGACAACGACCATCGACACGAAAGTCTGCTGTTTACACAAGACAGCAAGATGTTGATCGTTCCGACCCGTGTGGACATTTCCGTTTACGACATGACGTCGGGCACGAAGATCCGCAGCATCGCCACCCAACCGCTGACGAATGTGCGAACCCTCTGTTTCGCCGGTCGGAATGACCAGTGGCTCGTCGCCGGCGAGCGTTTCAAAGAATCGTTGATCATCTTGGATTTCAAAAGCGGAAAACTGTTGGGACAAGTGCCGCTGGGCGTCTCCTATCCGCGTTCCCTCTGCGCCGCGGGGAACGGCATGTGGCTGCGCGCGAGTTTTTCGGACGGCCGGATTCAGTTGATCCAGCTGTCACCGGCCAATGCAGGAGCTTCGGCGACCGGCCGCGTCGTCTCGCAGATTCTCGCACATCGACCGGCACCGGATCATCGTTTGCCGCTAGCGTCGCTGCCCGGTGACACGTTGTTCGTCTCCGGCGGCCAGGACGGAAACATCCATCGCTGGCACCAACATGACCTTCGATCGACGGAGCTTCGCAAACGGCCCGAATCGGTGTTGGCGA
>NZ_JBFHKV010001183.1:0-2470 GCF_041595215.1 Stieleria sp.
GCGGTCGATCAACGCGACTGACGAGGGAACGGTGACGACCCTGGACGTGGTGAGCAAGAAGGATGAGCTTTCCGTGCTCGAAGGCGACGACGGCTCGATCGAGGTCCGTGTCCGCGATCGAAACAAGAACGCCGCCGGAAAAATCGACGAGCAAGTTTATTCCGCCGCGTCACGAGATGAACTCAGGAAACAATCACCGAAACTGGTTCGCAAAATCGAGGCCTTTGAAAAGATTGCAGGCACGGTCCGTGCATCGGTGGATCCCCCCTCGGCGAACGCGTTCGGCAAAACCGCCGACGATCCTTTGCAACCACTGGAATTTGGGCAGGCCGGCAATGCCAAGCAAATGATGAAGCGGCAACTCGAAAACATGCTCCAGCAGAACCCGGACAACCCGGAACTGCAAAAAATGATTCGCAAGCTGCTCGACCAGCAGCGTTAACTGCCATCGCCGGTGATCAACGCCATCGCCGGTGATCAGCGCAATCGCCGGTGATCAGCGCAATCGCCAGCGGACACTGCTGCGAAGTCCGTCGTCCTCGAATTGCATGTTCAGCTGGATCGAATCGATCCGGTTCATCAATCCGAAAGGCTGCTGCGGGTCGAACGCCGGTTGACGCTGCCGGGTCGGTTCACCGTAGGTGTCGCTGACCATTCGGAACTCGGTCCAACGCCATTGGTCACCGGCCAGATGGCGGGGAAAGAACCCGTACAATCGCTGATGTTCCGCCGCCGCCTGTTGCACGCTCTTGGATCCACTAAGCATGAAGGGATAGAGCCGGCCGAGTCCAGACATGACCGCTTGGCGATTGGCGTCCGACGCGGCGGCGAAAAGCCCCGGCAGTTGTTCCTTGCAGGCCGACGGAGAGACCTGCAGCAGGGCGGCATTCAAATCAGCCGGTGCGACACTGACCACGCGATCGTCGCTGGACCAGGGGATGTTGCGAATCACCAAGTAATTGTCGACCACTTCGACGCCATACCGCAGCTTCACGACGCCCAACACGTCCATCGTCCAAACCCATTCGTCCCGATCTCCGACTTGGTAGAACGAAGCCCGGAAGTCGCGGTCACGTCGCTCGCTCGAGAGACCCGACAGAGCTGCTTGTCGCAGGTATTGCGACGTCCGCTCGGGCGACTTCGTTTCGACCAGAATGCTGCAGGGACGCGTCAACATGGACAGCGCGACCGGGATCATCATCATTTGGCTGCCACCGCCCCGCAGCACATTGCCGCCGAAGGCACCGAAGATGTCGCCACTTCCCATCGCAATGATCGGATCGGCGTCAAAGACTGCGACGTGCACGCTGGGGCCAAAATCGTCCATCATCGCCGGGCTTGCGCCGGAATAGCGTGTGAAGAACTCCGAGAAATTCCCGGCCACCACCTGCCAGGCCATGTCTTTTAAATTCGCCGAAAACTGCAGCACCGGTGTCGGTTCCACGATCGGCACACGCAGCGTGGTCTGGTCGTCCTGGTGCGCCATGAACATCTTCAGCCCGTTGTAGATCGAATTGTCGACCAGCGGCAGAATGAACGTGGACAGTTCCAGTTGATCGCGACCGACATCATCCAATCGAATCGCGATCGGATCGAAAAAGCGACGCCAATACCGGGAGTAGTTTTCGACATACTGACGGTACGCTTCCGCTTCGGCCGGCGTCACTTTGTCCAACGGCACTTCGGGCAATGTCCGCATGCGAGGCAAAGAATCATAGTGCTCGCTGCGCACCAGTCCGTTGGCGTCGACCATCATGTCCTCACGCTGCCAGCCTTGCGGAAGGTGCCCGCTGTCCACCAGGGCGGGCAGAGAATCAATGTTGGCATGACCATCCAATCGCGCGAGCATGACCTGGGCGGTCAATGCTTCCATCTTGGCCTTGGCAATCACCCGCCTGCGTTGACCGATCTTCATTCGCGGCCCCACCAGTCGTCGCACGAACGGATCGGACAGATACGCATACAAACGTGTTTCTTCGTTGACCGGCAATTGCGTCAACATGTAGCGAAACTCCGCGCTCGCCCCCAGACTGTCCGCACCGTCTCGCGCGTGCAGATCGATCGCTTGTTGCAGTTCACCGCGGTGGGTACTGGCAAACATGAGGTCGTCTCGGAGGGCTAAATACGCCGGGTCACCCGATTGAGTCGGCAACTCCATGACGGACTCGGTGCCCAGATCGGATGCGCCGAGCAGTCCCAGCAGGTTGCGCAATAGTTGTGGCTGTCTCAATCGCGCCACAATCGTCACATCGGTGCCATCGATAAAAAACAGATCCGGCGCGAACAACGCCATCTCGCTGGTCAAGCCAGACGTCAACACGGCATCCACCCAATCCCGGGTCATTCCCAGTCGTGCGAGATAACGCGATTGCAGGTTGTACTGAAGGCAATTGCCCGTCAGCGTGGTACCGATGCTGGCGATGAAGGGTGCCCCGGTATCCAGCAACGCCGAAATCGACTCGGGTTTGCC
>NZ_JBFHKV010001184.1:0-2463 GCF_041595215.1 Stieleria sp.
CGATCAAGACGATGCCGGCGGCACCAACGTCGAATACGAATTCCTGCCCTCGGCGGAAAGCATTCTCGAAGAAGTCGTGCCGACCAGTTTTAAAGTCCGCCTGTTCAAGTGTTTCTTGGACGCCGCGGTCAGCGAACAAGTCGCGCGGATGATCGCCATGAAGGGCGCCACCGAGAACGCCGGCGACATGATCAAACAACTCTCGATGACTTACAACCGGGCCCGACAGAGCCAGATCACCGGCGAGATCATGGAGATCATCGGCGGCGTCGAAGCTTTGGAAGGTTAAATCCACACACTCTGGTGACCGGTCGCACCAGGCGGCCCGCCCCACAACACGTTTTTAGCGAAGAAGAATAGCATGTCCACCGCAACCGAAACTCGCGTCGTCGGCAAAGTCACGCAGGTCATCGGGTCGACGTTCGACGCCGAATTCCCCGAAGGCCAAATGCCGAAGATCTACAACGCTCTGGAAGTCAAGAGCGAGCACAAAGGGGTCTCGATCGACTTGGTCGGCGAAGTCCAACAGCACCTCGGCGGCGGACGTGTCCGTGCGATCGCACTGGGCAGCACCGACGGCATGATGCGTGGCATGGACGTCATCGATACCGGCAAACCGGTGTCGGTCCCCGTCGGAAAAGAAACGCTCGGTCGCGTCTTCAACGTGCTCGGCGAACCCATCGACAAACGTGGCGAGGTCAACGCCGAAGATTACTGGCCGATTCACCGTCAAGCACCGCCGGTCAACGAGCTGTCGACCAACACCGAATTGTTCGAAACCGGGATCAAGGTCGTCGACCTGCTGACCCCCTTCGTCCGCGGCGGGAAAGCCGGGCTGTTTGGTGGTGCGGGCCTGGGCAAGACCGTGATTCTGACCGAATTGATCGCCCGGATCGCCAGCAGCCACGGCGGTTACTCCGTGTTCGCCGGTGTCGGTGAACGGACCCGCGAAGGCACCGACCTGTGGTTGGAAATGCAGGAAACCGAAATCGGTCAAACCGGACGCAAGGTCATCGAGCAAACCTGCATGGTGTTCGGCCAGATGAACGAGCCGCCGGGATCCCGTCTTCGCGTCGCCCTGTCGGCGTTGACGATGGCGGAATTTTTCCGCGACACGACCGGAGCCGACACGCTGTTGTTCGTCGACAACATCTTCCGTTTCTCCCAAGCCGGTTCGGAAGTGTCCGCATTGCTCGGACGGATGCCTTCGGCGGTCGGTTACCAACCGACCCTGGCGACCGAAATGGGTGCCCTGCAAGAACGAATCACGTCGACGAAAAAGGGTGCGATCACGTCGGTCCAAGCCGTCTACGTGCCCGCGGACGACCCGACCGACCCCGCCCCGGCAACCGCCTTCGGCCAGTTGGACGCGTTCATCTATCTGGAACGATCGATCTCGGAAAAAGGGATTTATCCCGCCATCGACCCGTTGGCGTCCAACTCGCGGATTCTCGATCCGCAGTACGTCGGTGATCGCCACTATGCGATCGCACGTCGCGTCCAGACCACGCTGCAACGCTATCGTGAACTGCAAGACATCATCGCGATTCTGGGTGTCGACGAATTGAACGAAGACGACAAGACGATCGTGCACCGTGCACGCCGAATCGAACGATTCCTATCCCAACCCTTCTTGGTCGCCGAAGTCTTTACCGGAAAGGCCGGTGAGATCACGCCGCTGGAAGATACGATCCGCAGCTTCGAAGAAATCTGTGACGGCAAGTGGGATCACCTGCCCGAACAAGCCTTCATGTACGTCGGTTCGATCGAGCAGGCCGAGGCACAAGCCAAGAAGATGGAGAAGAAATAAGTCATGGCGATACGCTGCATCGTAGTCACGCCCGAACGCACCGAAGTGGATTGCGAAGCCGATTCGGTGACGCTGCCCATGTACGACGGATCGGTCGGCATCCTGCCCGGACGCGCCCCGATGATCGGTCGGTTGGGTTTCGGTACGCTCCACCTGGCGACCGCGGCGGGTCCGCAGCGGTACTTCGTCGACGGCGGCTTCGCCCAGGTCGAAGGCAACGTCGTCAGCTTGCTGACGTCACGCTCGATCTCCGTCGATCTGCTCGATGTCGGCAAAGCGGAGGAGGCGCTCGAAGTCGCTCAAGAGATGCCGGCTTCGACACCCGAGTTGGCGCAACTGAAGGACACCGCCGTCCGACGCGCCCGCGGTCAACTACGCTCAGCCCGCTAGGCTTTGTCCAGGACCGCTCTTAGCACGTAGGGCATGCTGTGCATGCCTGCAGTCACGCACAGCGTGACCTACACGCTCTCTCGATCTCGTCCTTCATCCGGCGAGACCACCGCCACGATCCCGGCGAGATCCTTGTGTTGTTCCTGCCGGAAAGCACACTCGTCAAATGCGACGATCTGCCAACCCGCCTCGACGATCACGCTGCGGACATAGCTCGGCGAATGAAGGTACCGATGATTCCGTGAAACGACAACGTCATCGGA
>NZ_JBFHKV010001185.1:0-2461 GCF_041595215.1 Stieleria sp.
CATCCCCGCCGGCAGCCCCCTGCGACGCCTGGACGTCCGATCCCGAGACCGCCGGTTCATCGACGTTGACGTTGAACAACTGCTTCAGCGCCGCGACGTCGAATCCGCTGACCGTCGCGCCGTCGTTACCGGGGGCCGCGACGACGACGGTGGAGTTTCCGTCGACCATCGAATTCCCGTCTTCGCTGTAGGCGACCTTGAAATTCAGCTGCTCAAGCGGATCGCCGCTGTCGATCTCGTAGTACGCATGGAATTGTCCAACACCGTCGCGGGCCATGAACGACGTGGGGAAGCCACCCGATGCGACCGTGTACAGGTTTCCCGAGCGATCGACTCCGGCCGCGTTCTTGACTGTGATCGTGACGAGATTCCCGTCGGGATCCTCCATCCCCACGTCGTCGGGCGAGTAGATCCACAGATCGATGCGAAATCGCTGGGTTCCGCTTTCGGGAAGTGGGTACTCTTTCGGGACGACCAACGAAGACCGGACGGAGTTTTGAATGCTGTCCACGCTGGCCTGCGTCGCGATCGGGCCGGCCGACAGGTGATCGATGTATCCGGCACGAGTCGCCGTCCACGCGGACGCCAGCGCCGCTCCGTCGGTTCCGCGCATGTTCGACGCCAGTGACGGAATGTAAACGGATTGGTTGTCGTGACCGATCAGCCCGATCGTCTCCTTCACGACCACCCCACCGTCGATTGAGCCGCCGAACAAGACTTCGGAGGCACCCGCGGCGAAAGCGGCGTCGGGCATGTCGACCCGGACAACACCATCGGAGATGTGCAGCATTCCACCGTCGCTGTGAGCGTCATCGACCGCTGACAGGTCGGCCAGGCTTAGCGTGATTTTCAAGCCGCCCTGACGCCGATACCAGATTTCAATGCCGGCCGATGCAGACGTGGGCGCTGGATTCAACGCCAGCCCGTTTGTGTCGAGAAACTGCAGATAGACCGACTGATCGGCGCTGCCGTGGGTGACTTGCCTCATCCGTGGTGCACCATCATCTTCAGCAACGACGAGGGGGCCGCGCCGCCGATCGTTTCGTACAAGTTCTGGTGGACGTACCCGCTGCCCGCCGCGCCTCCGGCCGCACTCGGGAAGCTGCCTGGCGTGACCGAATAACAGCGTCCGGCGATGGACATCATCGACGCGTCGAAATCGGCAACGGCGTAATCGTTGATCCAGCTGTCGCCGCCCACGAATTCAGAGCTCGACACCCTGTACGCGGTGCCGGCGGTCAGCGTGACTGGTGTGCAGGGCTCAATGTAATGCCCGTTCAGCAGCGTACTGGCCGGCGTCACCGTGCACGACGCCACCTGCGCCGCATCGCTGTCACGCCAGACCATGATTTCGTGATCTTGTGACATGCACGCCGAAGCGTCGGTCGGCCGTCCCAGATGTGTCACGCGAATGTCACGCACCGGAGTGAACCGGTACCCGACGTCGCCGCCAAAGTCATTGCGGTTGGCATCGGGAGGCCCCACCTTGATGGCTGGGCGGAAGGCCTGTTCGATCACCTGCACGTAGGAAAGGTAGTCGTCGGTGGTGGCGATCAATCGCAGCGTGGTCGAGGCAAAGTCGTGGACATAGACCGATCCGTTGAATCCGCCGGACGCCGACGCGGTCGCATGATGCACTTGCCGGCCCATGATGTCGGTGACGTTGCCGACCGTGTGGTTGGCCAATGTCGTCGGCACCGAGTACACGAGTGTCTCGCCGTCGTACAGCCGGAAATAGCCGTCGGTGAATCCGAGGTCGGGGCGGGCAGCGATGATGCGAATCGCAAACACTCCCGTGTGGGGAAGATCCAGCCGAAACGAATCAAAGAAATTCCCGGAGTTGTAGCGCACGCTGCCGGCCGTGTTCGGATCGGCGTTGTACGGGCTTCCCAGGTCAGACCCCTGTCGAGCCGTGGTGTAGACTCCGCCGCTGTCTTCGTGGCCAAAGGTCAACCCGTCTCGCGAAACGGGATAGGCATCGGTCGACAAATAGTCGGAACCCAGGCAGTAGGTTTCCCCGGCGTGATCAGCGACGTGACCGGCGGTTTCGCGGAAATTGATGCGTGCCTCAAACGTCATTCCACGCGTCTCCCGCGTCGGACAGGATCTTCGCCGGCGACGCTTTCGCTTTCAGCGCCAGTTCGGCCACTCCTACCGCGGCGTTCGCCCGCGCGACGATGGATGCAAACGCCGCATAGCGATCCTCGGAGGCAATCAGCTCGACTTTCGAGGTTTTAATTTCGTCCAGCGTGACCGGATCGGACCAGAGTCGGGTTTCCTGGTGGCCGATCCATTTCAGTTGCTGTTTCGTCGGTTCGGGGATGGCGGCCAGTTCCGTCGCGACGATCAGCTGGTCCGCCATCGCCAACCACTGGGGATCGGTCGCATCTAGACCCAACGCAGCGAACCGGGCCGCGTTGCCGGTCAGTCCCGCAGCGAGGATTGCTTGGTAGACCGCTTC
>NZ_JBFHKV010001186.1:0-2460 GCF_041595215.1 Stieleria sp.
CCCATCATCCGGCACCCATCATCCGGCACCCATCATCCGGCACCCATCATCCGGCACCCATCATTCTGCCCCGTATCATTCTGCCTCCCATCATTCTGCCTCCCATCGTCTTGCCCCCATTGTCTTGCCCCCATCACCCCGCCCGCATCGTGAACGTCTACGTGAACAGTTTCGTTGCCGTTCCCTTGTGTTGATTGACCTTGATGTCGTACTTGTTCTGCTTGCCGACCGCTGCCCATCGTTCGGCCGTTCCGGTGCTTTGCCAAGCGATCAACAACTGCCGCGTTTCGCGAAACCAATGCCCGAGGTTTTTCGCACCGGATTCAATTCGATCTGATGCCGCTTTTGGTACTTTGGAGGTCCAACGCACGCGTCCGGATGTATCGAAACGATAATATTCCGTGCGACCGAAGTACTCGATCTTCCACCAGCCTTGAAAATGGTCGGCATCGTTGGCCACGCGGTCGCCGGCGGTGAAGTGGATCAACGTGTACGCGTAGCGACCGTCTTTCAGCCACCACTCCTCGTTCTTGGGCAAGTGCTGATGGCGGCAGATGGTGTGGCAAGCGATCCGGCCGACGCCGCTGGAGTCGGTGCCCAGGAACAGCGTGCTGTGGGTGTAATCCGCCTTTCCGCCGTAGTCGCCCTGGGGATCAATATTGAAGTAAGCGATCACGTCGCCTCCCTTGAACACTCCCAGGTCGATGATCTGCTGAGCGGCGGTGCGGGACAGTTTCATCCCCAGCGTCTTGACGTCCGATTGCGCCCGCAGTTTTTTGACGAGTTTCGGCACGGACATCTCGTGGACGCTGACGTTGCCCGTTTTGAGACACTGGCAGATGTAGTGTGCACAGTCCGCCAAACCGTCCCAGCCGTGGATCAAGATTTCGTCACCGTTGGGTTTCTGGAAAACCGCAGACTCACCGACCATGTGACCATCACTGGAAAACTCGGGAACGAAGCGTGCTTCCCAACCGTCACTTTCCGGGGCCTTCAGTTCCTTGCGTTTTTGACTGATCCGGACCGCCTTGTCGCTCAACATGAAGTAGCCGTCGCTGCACGGCTTGTTCCAATATTTCGCGGCGTATTCCAGCGCCGCCGAACGATTCAGAGCCATTGTCGTTCTCCGTGTCGAGTGTTGAACATGCACGAACGTTTTCGGAAGCGTCACCCCCTTCTGTGATCGTCTCCAGTTGCGGAATGTTGTCTGATCCAGCGATGGAATCGCAAACTTTTCGGTCGCTCGGCTGATTATCAGCCGTTTGACGCGAGCCTACGGGCCCTGCGCTGGTCAAAACCTTTTCGATATAGCGGTATTGGGCGTAAGCCCTTCCCGAATGACGGACACGATGAGGCACGCGGTTCAAAGAAGAGAGCGTCGCGATGGCGAGGTTGGCCGTGATGCCCGGTGCTAGAAATCACGAAAGGGACCGCGGGGGTCGGAGGCGTTCATCTCGGCTTGCCACTGTTGGTAGCGGGTTTGAATGTCGCGTGCGACTTCGGGGGATTGCTTGGCGAGATCGGACGATTCGCCGATGTCGGTTTGCAAGTCAAAGAGCATGCTGTCCTGGTCGCCCAGTTGAATCCATTTCCAGTTTCCGATCCGCGCCGCTCGGTGGTCGCGGCGTTTCCAGAACATTTCTCGGCGAGGTGATGTCTGTTCACCGCGAAGCGTCGGCCACCAATCGAACCCGTCCAAGGTGACATCGGCGGGTGTTTCAGCGCCGGCCGCTTTGACGAGACTGGGGAAGATTTCCAACGCGGTCAAAAATTGGTCGTTGGTCGCACCGGCGGGAATGCCACCCTCGGGCCAGCGAACCAGACAGGGAACGCGAACGCCGCCTTCCCACATCGTTGCTTTCTTGCCACGCAACGGGGAATTGTCGGCGCCGCCCGAGCCCCCGTTGTCGGAAAAGAAGATCACGATCGTGTTGTCCAGACAGCCCTTCGTTTCCAGTTCATCGAGCAGCTTGCCGATCGACGCATCCATGCAGGTGACCGCCGCGCGGTAATCACGCTGACGGGCTTCTGCAGTCGTCACGGTCGCGTTGTCCGCGTACTTGTGTTTGCTCGTGGTTCGATACTCGACGTCAACTTCCGGATACAGTTGCTTGAACTCATCGGGGGCCTGAACCGAACTGCGAATCGCCGGATCCAGCGACGAGGAATTGTGCGGCGCGTTGAAGGGCACGTACAAAAAGAACGGTGCTTGACCGGCCCATTGACGCAAAAATCTCAACGCTTCTCGTTCGAACAAGTTGGTGCAATAGGTCCCCTTGTCTTCACCGGTCGGCGATTCGTTGCGGAACATGCTTGGCACGCCGTATCGCTCGTGGGTGTAGTAATCGATTCCGGTGTTGACGAAACCGTAAAAGTCGTCGAACCCGCGCGACGTCGGCAGAAACCGCTTCAAGCTGCCCAGATCCCACTTGCCATAAATCGCGGTCTTGTAGTCGGCCC
>NZ_JBFHKV010001187.1:0-2459 GCF_041595215.1 Stieleria sp.
ACGAGAACGCCCCGATGATCATCAGCGCCATCATCAAGACATTCATACCGGGCGCGTTGGTGATGGCCCACGTGATCAGTCGCTTCATTCTTGAATCTCGGCTCGCGCAGGCAGCCCTTCTGGCGGAATCGAATCGAGCGGCGAAACGACCACATAGTCACCGACGGCCAAGTCCGACGAATCCGCTTCGCAGACCCAAACACGATCGGGCGATTGCAGCGACGGCGCCAAGTTTGGGTCGAGCACCCGGGCCTCTCGTAGCCGCAGGGAGTCGACCGGATAGACGGTTTGCGAGTATTGGACCAATCCCGCTTTCCAGGCGGCGGGGTCGAACGGCTGCTCCTGTGGATCATCGGATGCTTCGTCGGATGCCGGAGCGTCCACGTCAGTCGTTGACTTGGCAGCCACTGTCGGCGGAACCGATTGGGCCGCTTTCTTCGCTGCAGCGATCTGCGCGGTCAGCACCGACTCGTCTGCCTTGAATTTCCAGACGCGGTTGCCGGGGCGGAGGGCTTTGGCGGGAATCACAACCAGTTCGGATTGGGGACGCAGTTGCAAGCGGACTCGCACGAACATGCCACGCAACAACGCATTGGTGCGATCGGCAATCTGTTCCCGACCCTTCTCATCGATGTAGTGCGTCGGGTCATCGACCAGCAAACGAACCGGCACGGTGCGGGTGTTGGGATCGATGCCAATCCCGTCGTAGGAGACCAGGGTGCCGTTCCAGCGATGCACGGTTCCTTGCCGTCCCGCGACCTCGTATTCGATGATCGCTTCGGTCGCCGGCAAATCGTATCCGGCCGTTTGGCTGGTTTGTTTCTGATCCAGTCCCCGTTTCTGGTCCAGCACCCAGTGCAGTTGATCCATTCGCATGCTGGCGGCGACTTCCACTTTTTCCGTGTCCTCGATCGTCACCAGCGTGGTGCCGCGATTGACAAAGGAATTGACGTCGGCTTGCTCACTGACGATCACGCCGCTGATCGGGGCAACGATGGTGCAGCGTTTCAAATTGATTTCGGCCGCACGCAGTTGTGTCGCAGCGAGTTGTTCGGCGGCCTCCAATCGCAGACGCCGCGAACGCAGCAGGTTGAGTTGGTTTTCCAGAGTGACGAGTTGTTGACTGGCTTGCAGCAACGCGCTTTTGGCTTTGTCGACCTCCGCCGGGCTGGCGAATGTTTTCAGGGCGGTTTGACGATCGACTTCTTTCTGTTGCAATTTGACGTCCTGGCGAGCGATTTCGCTCGAGCGCTGCGTGTTGGCGATCTCTTGATCGTTTTCGCTGATCGCTCGGTATTCGCGATCCCGTTGATTCTTCAACTGCTCGACTTCCAGCTCGTAGTCCTGCGGATCGATTCGCATCAGGACTTCACCTTGCGTGACGATCGAACCGGCTTCGCAATTGGCAGATTTTTCGATCACCGTTCCGGCGACTTCCGATGCCACACGCGCCTCGCGAAAGGGCACGACGGTCCCATCGATCACCAGTTCGAGTTGTTGACCGGTTTCGGCGAGCGAGCGGACACGTTCGACGCGGGTCGCCGGCAGCGATTGAAGCACGGCGGTCGGCGAAGTGTCCGGTGGAGGGACAGGTTTCGCTTCGGCAACGCCCAACGTGCGAACGATCAGGACACCGGCGAGTATCAACAGGATGGGGATCGCGACGTTGTACAGCAGGAACAGATCCCAGCGTTTGGGTCTGGAAAATTCGTGCGGTGAAGCGGCGGAGTTGACCACATCGTAGCCACTTTGATCGCCGACCCGGGCGGCCGCGTGAGGGCCGCGCTCCTCGCCCCCCTTTCGGGCGGACACCCCTGTGTCATCGGCGTATTCAGAATCTGTCGTCAGTGGCATCGGCAGATGGCCCATCCGTTGAATTCAGGAAGACAAGAAAAGTCGTTTTGCAGAAGTATAGCTTGAAGGCCAATTTCAGCCCCCCGGCAAAGCGGCTTCGGCGAGTTGACGGACCTCCATCGTCGATAATGAATGCTCATCGGCCAAACGCCGTGCATCGTCGTCTTCGACTTTGACGCGTGTTTTTCCGCTCGGCAGCGTGACTGATTTTGCCTGAATCGGTCCCAACGAGGTGTCGATCGTGATCGACTGCCGCGGCAAGGTGTCTCGGTCGGCGAGGTAGCGGCGGATTCCGATCGTGGGGGTGTGCTGAAAAATCAACTCTTCCAGATTCGCAATGTTGCCCGGGCGTGTCATCACCGACAGAATCACGCCGCTTCGGCCTTTTTTCATCGTGCAGGGCGTTTGGGTGACGTCGAGCGCCCCGGCGTCCATCAACCGGTTGGCACAATCGGCGATCTGCTCGCCGGTCGCGTCATCCAGATTTGTCTCCAGCACCACCACCTGGTCGTGATGGGTGTGGGCGTGCCCGCTGGATGCTTCGTTGGCTTGGCGCCGACCGAGCAGGACGCGGAGCATGTTGGCTTGGTCGGGCAGATCCATGG
>NZ_JBFHKV010001188.1:0-2454 GCF_041595215.1 Stieleria sp.
GCTCGGCGCGTTGGTCGGCTTCCATCAAGATCCGCGAGACTTCTTCGTCGATCAACTCTTGCGTGTGTTCGCTGAATTGTCGCGACTGATGCATCTCACGTCCCAAGAACGGATCTTCGTCGCTGGTCTTGTAGCAGACCGGACCGAGCTTCGGGCTCATGCCCCAATGCGTGACCATTCGGCGAGCGATGCTGGTGGCGCGTTCCAGGTCGTTTTCCGCCCCGACGGTCGGTTCGTCATAGACGATCTTTTCCGCAGCCCGTCCGCCCAACAGAACGATCAGCTGGTGTTCCAGCTCTTTCTTGCTGTCGTTCAAGCGATCTTCGTTGGGGACATACTGCGTGACGCCTAGAGCGCGACCGCGTGGAACGATGGTGACCTTGTGCACGGTGTGTGCACCGTCCAGATGCCAGGCGGTCAGCGTGTGTCCGGCTTCGTGATAAGCGGTTTTCTCTTTCTCGATCCCGCGGAGCACTTCTTCGCGTTTGGCCCCCATCAGGATCTTGTCGCGGGCGTAATCGAAATCGTTCATGTCGACTTCTTTCTTGTCATGGCGGGCGGCCCACAGCGCCGCTTCATTGACCATGTTTTGAATATCAGCGCCCGTCAATCCGATGGTTCCCGCGGCCAAGCGATCCAGTTTGACATCATCGGCCAGCGGGACATCGCGAACATGGACCTTAAAGATCTCTTCGCGGCCTTTCATCGTGGGTCGATTGACTGCGACGTGACGGTCGAAGCGACCGGGACGCAACAGGGCGGGGTCCAAGACATCGGGCCGGTTGGTGGCTGCCACCACGATCACGGCTTGGCTGGGCGTGAACCCGTCCATCTCACCGAGGATTTGGTTCAGCGTTTGTTCACGTTCGTCGTGTCCGCCGCCCAAGCCGGCACCGCGCTGGCGTCCGACCGCATCGATTTCGTCGATGAAGATGATCGCGGGGCTGTTCTGTTTCGCGGTTTGGAACAAGTCGCGAACCCGACTGGCCCCGACGCCGACGAACATCTGGATGAACTCGCTACCGTTGACGGAGTAAAACGGCACCTCCGCTTCTCCCGCCACCGCGCGAGCCAACAAGGTCTTTCCGGTTCCGGGCGGTCCATTGAGCAGGACGCCCTTGGGAACCCTTCCCCCGAGCTTTTGGAACTTGTCGGGTGTTTTCAGATAATCGACGATCTCTTGCAGGTCCGCCTTGACGCCTTGCAAGCCAGCGACGTCGTCAAACGTGACGGTTTTCTCGTTGGCTTCGAAACGTTTCGCCGGGCTCTTTCCAAACCCGGACAAAAATCCGCCGCCCATGATGTCGTTGCGCGTGCGACGAATCATCATGAAGACGAACAGGAACACCGCCAGCGGCAGCCCGATAAAGATCAACAGATTGACCAGTTCACGCGTGTTGTCCGGCGGCTGGAAATCATACGGAATGTCCGCCTCGATCAGCGCACTTTCGATCCGCGACGACGATTGCGGGTCGAGTGAGATGTTGAAATAGAACTTTTTCTTCAGCTTGACCGGCTTTCCGTTGTCATCCTTTTCAACCGTCTCGATGCCGTCTTTGATGACCGGAGGTGCCTCGGGTTCGTTTTTGAACGTCCCGACGACGGTCTGCTCGCCGATGCTGACCTGCTCAATGTTTTTCTTGGCCAGTTGGTCGCGGAAAAAGCTGGCCGTGATCTTGGATCCAGGGTCTTCGGTTCGCCAGAAAAGGATGGCGAATCCGATCGCCAGCACCACCGCGATCAGCAATCCGTTATTGCGACGCGGGGGAGGTGCGTTGACGTCTGTCTCTTCGCGACGATTTTCCATAGTGGTATTTCGATCGAAAGTTGCTCGCCTTGGCGAGGCAGTGATATTTGAGAGGAAGGGGCGATGGTGATTGTGATTGCCAAGTCCGATTGGCAAACGCCCCGTGACAGCTTGCCCGACAGCAGCAGTGGTGAGCAAAACCGGTGCCACACGCCGAAACCAACACTGAAACTATGCGTCGGTATGATAAATCGGTGTCAAAGCATTCCCCAAAACTCGGCTCGGGGAGTCGACCCGGCGGGCTACAATCCGCAAGGGCCTAGCCGGATGGGGTCTGATTGTACCAATTTGCGCGAAAATGGAATGCGGGTGCTCAGGACTGCCAACTTGGCGACACGCTCCGGCCCCGCGCCGCGGCAGCTTGGAGATGACAGGCAATCTGGCGACGATTCAGCTTACGAATCTGGCAAACCTCCTCCATCGTGAATCCGTCGCTGAACAGACGCCAAGTCCAGTACGCGTCGCGTTCACCGATCGACTCATCGACGCCGGCCGGTGGATCGGGGGCCTGCTGATCGCCAACCTGCGGATCGGGGGCGGAATCCTCAAGACCAAAATCGCTGCCCAGCGCCGGCGGATCCTCCACCGGCTCCTCAACGACGCCCGCGCCCGACTCACCCCCCGCCGGTCCCGGAACGTCACTCCCC
>NZ_JBFHKV010001189.1:0-2453 GCF_041595215.1 Stieleria sp.
CAATACTTGGGATGGCATCGCAACATGCCCGGGATGGCACAAGGATTGGGAACGTTGGCAATCAACCATCCGATCAGTTTTCGCCAGCCGGATGTCTACTACTGGTACTACGCGACCCAAGCCCTGCATCACTACGGTGGGCGGCATTGGACCGAATGGAACGACAAACTGAAAGTCGATCTGCCGGCGCGGCAAGTGTTGCATGGCCGCGAACGAGGCAGTTGGTCGCCTCAAAATGACGCTTGGGGACGCCATGCCGGTCGTCTGTATACGACCTGTTTTTCCGTGTATTGCCTGGAAGTCTACTACCGCCACATGCCCCTGTACGATCCCGAAAACGATTTCGAAGAGTGATGCGTGCGACTGGAGCACTTGTCCGCAAGTGGAATTCGCGGCGAAATCAACACGCACCAAATGTCTTGGCATCGATTGTGACATCGCCGGTCGAAAAAGTCCCCTGTCTATCGGGAACGATCGTGTCGGCACACAGCCGCTGATGAGCTTTCCCATTCATCACGACTTCCGACCGCCGCTACGAATCGACTTTTCGAAACCGCTCATGAAACGCCCCCAAAAAAGAAAGCGTCGTCTGTCCATCCAACCCCTCGAAACGCGACGTGTACTGGCAGCCAGTTTTGGTTGGGACGGTGTCGGATTGGGAAGCGCCGAACTGACTTACACGATCAACGGATCACCAAGTTCACTCTCGCCAGCCGAAACCACGGCGGCGATCGAAGCGGCACTCGACGTCTGGTCCAGTGTTGCGGACATCACCTTCACACCCACCGACCAACTCGGTTTGCGAGATTCCATCGACATTTCCTTTGTCAACATCGATGGCACGGCAGGCACCTTGGCCCAAGCGTACTTTCCCGACGACGTGAACCCGGCCCGGATTGCCGGCGACATCCAATTTGACGTGTCTGAAGTTTGGGAGGTGGGAAACGCACTGGGGAACAACGCCTTTGATCTGGTTTGGGTCGCCGTTCACGAAATCGGTCACTCTCTGGGACTCGATCACACCGATTCGGCCGCCAGCGTGTTGGCCCCGTTTGTGACGCCCAGTCAATCGTTCACCAGCTTGAGCAGTGTCGATGTTGCCGCGATCCAAAAACTGTACGCCGCCAGCACCGACACGACCGACGTCGTTGACACGCCGGAAGTCGATGACGAGACAACCATCGAACCGACAGTCGAAACCTCGACCAACAGTGACGACAACAGCGACGACTCCGGCGACAGCGATGACAACCCGTTCCCGCAAAGTCGATGGCGACGCGGCGGACGCTGGCATCCGTTCGGTGGTCGACTGGATGCCGAGCAAGTGGACTTCAACTACACCAATCCGACCGACGTCAATGGAGACAACACGACAACACCGTTGGATGCGTTGATGGTCATCAACCAACTCGATCGGGCGACGTCCAGCGGACTGACGGACGTGTCGGAAGTTGAAACCGTCGGCTTGTGTGATGTCAACGGCGACAATGCGATCACGGCTCTCGATGCTTTGACGGTCATCAACGCGCTCCACAACGGCAATTCGGAAACCCTCGATTCGATCACCGCCGACGCCGAATCGGAGGACACCGAAACGCTGGAGGAAAGCGGCGAACTGGAGGAGGACGACGAACTGGATGACAGCAACGAGGTCGAGGAAGTGGATGAGGTGGACGCCAGCGATGACGCAGACGAAAGCACCGACCCGATCGACGACGGGGGCCTGGTGGACCAGACCGATGACGGCGCGGACGACACAGACGAAACCGATCACGGTCATCATCTCGTCCGGCGTTTCCCTGCAAGCCTGTTCGGAGGTGAAACCGAAGTGTTCATCGCCCGTTTTGATGCCGACGAAGACGGCGCGCTTTCGGAAGCGGAAGTGTCCGAGCGGATTTGGAACAAACTGACGACGCTGGAAACCGATCGCGACGGCGATGGGCTCATCACCCTGGACGAAATCGATTCGGCATTGCTGGCGTTCCAATTGGAAGCGTTCAACGAAAAAGATAGCGATGGAAACGGGCTGCTGACCGAGACCGAACTCGGCGAGCGGCGGTGGCGGAACATCTCGGCCGCAGACGTCGATGACGACGGCGGCGTGTCGTTTGAGGAGTTGCAGGCATTCCGCGATCTGGCAAGTGAATCGGGCGAGATGATGCGTCCACGACATCGCCATCACGTGCCATCGGATGCGTTTTTTGCTTCGCTGGGGCGAACCCGCGGCGGTCAATTCCGAGCCCGTCGATCGTTTCGGTGAGCAAAGTGACGGAGAACAATCTTTTTAAAAAAAGATGTTCAAAAGCGCGGCGGATTCACGTCTCTCGTCGCAACTGACTCAACAGCGGGCAGCAAAACGGTGAAAACCTCTCCCCGCTCGGCTGCTGTTCCGCTCCTCTTTCTTCTCTCCTGCTGAAGTCCGCAACATGGTCACCACCAACTCCCCCAGCCCA
>NZ_JBFHKV010001190.1:0-2453 GCF_041595215.1 Stieleria sp.
CGGCGAGGATCAAGGAAGGCTGTTTGAGGCCTATGGAATGCGGGCCGTCTTATCTTGCCTGCTGCAAACGTATCAGCGAAATCCGGAATTATTGAACGATCGAAATCTAAGCTGGCGGGTCCACATCTTGGGATCGCTCGATTACTCGGATCTCTACAAACAATTTCGGTTGGATCAGCCCTGGGACAGTCCACACAATCTGAAGTTGATCCCCTACATGCCTGACATCTTCCGAGATTTCAACGCAAGCAGCGATAGCACCACCACGCGACTGATGACGATTCGCGGCTTGGGCACGATCAACCATCCGTATCTACCGACCACGCCTTATCAATCAGTTTCCGACGGCCCCGAAAACACCCTGCTGATGCTCCAGGCGCCCGAGGGCAGTGAAGTCACCTGGACCAAACCCGATGACTTTCCGTTTCTGATCGAAGAACCCAGAAAGGGGCTGGAAAACATTCCGATTGCCAGGGGGCTGACGGTGGGATTCGCCAATGGCCAAGTCAATTTCTTGCGTTCGACCATCGAGCCGGAAGCCTTCAAGTCGCTCGTCACCCCACGCGGCGGAGAACGCGTCTTCGTGGCGGAACAGGTGATGCGGTAAGAACGCCCGTCTGGGACTTCAACCTCCTGGCAGGCATGGATACCCATACATCCAAAGTCACCCTCCCTGGCAGGGAGGGTCGAGCGAAGCGAGGGGAGGGTCGTTGGTCACTGCTGAGCGGATGGTTTCGGCCAACGGTCGTTTACATCCATCGCCTTAGGCATCGCTCAAGGTCCGCTCTTGGCATGGATTTTCTCTACGGCCGACGCAACAAGATCAAATCGGCCGCCAGCGTCACGGCCATCGCCGTCAACGATTCCGCACGCGTTTGTTGGGAGTGCCGCACGGCGCGGTAGGTCATCGCCAACGCATCGGCGATCGCATCGGGGGCCAAGTCGACACGTTGTCGCCAGTTCTGGTGTTCCACAAACTGCAAGCCGGCTGCGGAGAGTTCATCGGCGACCGCTTCCCACCGGCTGCGTCGATGCCCCTCTTGTTGAACACTTTCACGAAGCTCAATCAAGTCTTCTTCGCCGGGCACGGCAATGATGCAGTTTCCGTCGGAAACCAGCACACGCGAAATCTCTTCGGCCGGTCGGCGTCCGAACAACGAAATCACTTGGTCAACGCTGCCGTCCGCGGCCGGCAGCGTGCGGTCCGCGTTGGCCAACACCCAAGTCGCCTCGGGCCAACCGCGTGCCGCGAGTTTGATCGCGCGTTTGGACAAATCGATGCCGCAGTAGCCGTTCGGATTGTCCGAAAACAGTGCCGGCCCAAACGAACCTTCGCCACAACCCAGGTCCAGCGTCCTGATCGATCGCGAAGCGTCGCCGCCGGTCGGCGACTTGATCCAGGGCCGCAGCGCTTCGACCAGCCCTGTCGCGAGCCCACGGTTGAGCCAACGATGCCGTGCCAGGACGGCGTCGTCGCAGTCGCCGGGTTTAAGCGATTTGCGGTCTTGCGGTTGCAGCAGACTCCAGTATCCCGCCTTGGCGCGATCGAAATGGTGCCCGGCATCGCAGCGCAGCGCGTTGTCGCGCAGTTGCAGCAGTTCCGTACAGTTTCTGACGGAGCAGCGTAGTTCGAACATCACGCACACTACTTCAGCAACGTGTCGGCGAAGTCCAGGAAAAAGTTCCAGTCCACTTCACCGAGTCCGTGTCCGCCGGCGCGGATGTGATAACCGGTCTGGCCGTTGATGCGTTGCTGACCCAGCGGCGGCATGGTCGCCGTTTCGATCGCGTCTTTTCCCAGCAGACCGAACACGGGAGCAGCCGCGACGAGCGAGGCGTACTCGCCTTTCGGATCCGCCCACAGGTCTTCGTCGGCGCTGGCGACATAGACACCCCGTGGTGCGATCAACGCGACCACTTCGTGCTGATCGACGGGCAAGTCATTCTCACGACCGGCGTAGTCGGAAAACGGTTTGCAAAACCAGTGGGGGAAGGACGTCGTGATGCGCTCGACGGTTTCCCCGTAAGCCCGTCGTGACAGCGCGGCGCCGCCACACCCCGAGTTGTTGCTGTAGGCGATCGCGAAGCGTTCGTCTTCGCACGCCGCCCACAGCGACGTTTTCCCGCCCCGCGAGTGGCCCGAGACCGCGACGCGTGAGGCATCGATCGAATCGATCGTTTGCAGATGATCGAGCACCCGACTGGCCGCCCAACCCCAAGCCGACAGGCTGCGCCACGCGGTGTCTTCGGGCGGCTTTCCGTCGGCAAAGAACGAGCGGATTCCGTCGGGATAGCCGTCTTTTTTGTCGGGGTCGACATGCGAGGTGTGGAACGATGCCGTTGCATAACCACGCTCAATGAAGGTTTCCACCGGCCAAAACGGATCCGGTTTCTCGACAGCGGTCGCCAGCGGAACAAAGTAGCGGTTGTTGATGTGGATCACCGCCGGGGTC
>NZ_JBFHKV010001191.1:0-2450 GCF_041595215.1 Stieleria sp.
AGGACTCGTCGCCTCGTCCCCTACCGCCTACCCGAAACGCCCGGTGACAAGGGGCACTTTTGCCCACTGCAGAGGACTCGTCGCCTCGTCCACTACCGCCTACCCGAAATGCAAGGTGACAAGGAGGACTAGGTGAGCGTCGTACCGCGCACGGCGTCTGGGAAGCCCGCTACACCCCTCGCAAGAGGGCCGGGAAACAGGCTTCGCTTGACACAGGCTGTTGCTCGGCTATATTTCCGATAGCTTTAGTCGGCGGTGTTGTTGGAATTTACGCTTCACCGCTCCACAGTTCATTGCGTCGCTCCACGACGATTCTGCGATTCGGCTTTTGAAGGGCCGGAAGGTTGATTTGCCTCTCTTCCCAATGACTGGCCACCGGTCGGTTCGAGTGTGGGAGTTGAGACGGGAATTTCCCAGCATCGACGTATCCAGGTGTCGGGCGACGAAAACGGAAAGGAATTGGTAGTGTCCGTGGGATGATTGGTCCCGGGACACCGGACAACCCTAAGATCGACACAAGCCAGAGGAAACGGCATTTTGCTTGGCGGCCGGCGCCGCTCCCCCGCCAGTTCGGTCCAGCCCGTGAATCGGGATGCTGATTGGTCGCAATTCCATCGGCGCGGTTGGGCAGCGATTCGGTCGTGTTGGTTCAAGTGAGGAAGGTCAGTTGCAGCGTCGTGTCCACCGGACAGGCCCTGGAGTGATCGGTCGCGTGTTGAATTGTCAGTGCGAAACGCGTGCTGGCCAGTGAAAACAGTTTCGCCAACGCCATGACGTTGGCTCACGAAAACTATTTGGTTTGACCCTGCGCGGGACGGTTTCCGCAGCTTCGCGCTTGGGTCCTTTATCGTTCCATCCTGCGGATTCTTTACATGATTGCCGGCCGACTTCCGCTTTCCGGCGGAAGACGCTCGATGGCGCGTCGGCGCTCTCTGGATTACACATGGCGAAAAAGAAACGGTCTCCTCGTCGCGGCCCAAGCTCCAATGGACAAGCCGGAGGCGGGGGTGGTAACAAACCGCGTTCGCGAAGACGGCGACGTGGCGGCGGCGGTGGCAGTGGTAACAACGGTGCCGGCGCGAGAGATCAGAACATGGATCGCGAGCCCGCGGACATCCCCAGTGACGCGCCGCTGGAAGAGTGCGAGGGGATCCTGGAATTGCACCCCAACGGTTACGGGTTTCTCCGCAGCCGTGACAATAATTATTCCCGCGAACGCAGCGATCCGTTTGTCCCCGGAACGATGATCGAGCGATTCGGCTTGCGACAAGGTGTCTTCATCAAGGCGATGATGCAGCAAGCCAAACGCCAGCAGGGCCCCCGGATCCGCGAGATCCTGGACGTCGACGGGATGCCGCCGGAGTCCTATCCGGACGTCAAGAGTTTTGAAACCCTGACCCCGATCAACCCCGAAGAGTGGTTGGTCTTAGAGCGCGGACAGCGGCCGATCACCAACCGTGTGATCGATTTGCTTGCACCGCTCGGCAAGGGACAGCGGGCATTGATCGTTGCACCGCCTCGAAGCGGGAAAACGGTCATGCTGCAGGACATTGCCAGCGGGATTGCGGCCAATCACCCCGATTTGAAATTGATCGTGTTGCTGATCGACGAGCGGCCCGAAGAAGTGACCGACATGCGTCGCAACGTCGTCGGTGGCGAAGTCGTCGCGAGCAGCCTGGATATGGATGTCGAAAGCCATGTCCGACTGAGCCAATTGGTGATCGACCGCGCGCGGCGACTGGCCGAAATGGGTCAGGATGTTTTCCTGATGCTCGATTCGATCACGCGACTCGCCCGTGCGTTCAACAAATGGGTCGGACGCAGCGGCCGAGGCGGGGCGACGATGAGCGGCGGCTTGGACATCAAGGCGATGGACATCCCGAAGAAACTGTTCGCCACCGCACGGGCCTTCCAAGAAGGCGGCTCGTTGACGATCGTCGGCACCTGCCTGGTGGACACCAATAGTCGGATGGACGAGGCGATTTTCCAAGAGTTCAAGGGAACCGGAAACATGGAATTGGTGCTCGATCGCCGCTTGGCAGACCGCCGCGTCTGGCCATCGATCGACATCAGCCAGTCGGGAACGCGCCGCGAAGAATTGCTGCACGACGAAGAAACGTACGAAGCCGTGACGATGTTGCGCCGAACGCTTTCCAGCATGCATCCCTGTGACGCAATGGAACAACTGACCAAACAACTCGGTCGGTTCGAAAGCAACGACGAGTTCATCAAGCTGATCAGCGGCGCCAAGACGTCGCTGTAGAGTGATTGGATTCAGGTTTCAGGTTTCAGGTTTCAAGTTCGGACTACCCCAACTTGGAACAGGGAACTTGAAACGCTAGACTGGATCTGTGCCGGAGGATAAGCGAATTGGTGAGCGGCCTCACTGGAACTGAGGTACCCCGTAAGGGGCTGCGGGTTCGAGTCCCGTGTCCTCCGCTCGTTTGGGC
>NZ_JBFHKV010001192.1:0-2448 GCF_041595215.1 Stieleria sp.
CGATCCGCGCATTCAACAATGGACCAGCATCGAGCAGCTGTTGTTCGAAAAGAACGTGGTCGCGCCGGTCGTCTTGGTCTTGGATGAATCGAGCGGCATGGCGGCCTCGGAAGCCGTCGCGCGGATCGCGCACGTCGTTGCAATCAACTCGATGGAACTGCCCGAGATCATCGAAACGATCCAGCACGCGATCGGACTCAGCACGCTCGTCGAGCATCAGTTCGACGTCTTGCGCTGCCATCGGCTGTATCAAGGATTGCCGGATCGTCAGCGACAAATCGTCGATTACGTCGTCGAAGGTGCACCGAACAAACAGATCGCGACGAAGCTGAAGGTGTCGGTCAAGACGATCGAGCGTGAGCGACAAAAAGCGTACCGTCAGCTGAACGTGCGCAGCACCGCGGAGATGACTCGCGTGGTGATATTGGGCAGCCTTCACGACGTCGTCTTCCCCGCGGGCAAGCCGGCCAAGCCCACCGGTGGACTTCGGCTCGACTCACGCAGCAACGGGGCTAGCCCCGTCGCCCCGATCACGACCAAGCCGACGAACGTCTTCAATCCGCAGATGCCGCGCTGACGCGCGGTCAGGTGGGATCAGCTTCCAGCTGATCAGATCGCAAGCTGGAAGCTTACGCCACCGTTAGAGTCTGGCGGGATTGACGGGAACGCTGGGGATTTTGCCGCTGGCCTTCTTGCGCAACTCCGCTCGCAACCTCTCGATCACCGCTCGGTGCCTTGCATCGGGCTCGATGGCCAGGTTCTCGAACTCCAACGGGTCGGCGCGATGATCATAGAGTTCGACGCCGGCGGCACCTTCGGCCCATTCGGTGTAGCGATAGCGGCTGGTGCGAATGCTGCACCCCATCACTTGTGTGGCCAACCGATCATCGGCAGGGCGCAAGACTTGAGTGATCGCTTGGCCGTTCCATGTCGCCAGCGGATCGTCCAGCAACGTGGCCAGATCTCGACCGGCCAGTTTCGGCGGCGCCTCGATTCCCGCGGCCGAGACAACCGTCGGGTAGATGTCCACAAACTCGACAATGCGTCGGCACGGCTGGCCATTGCCCGCAGCTCCGGGAACACGAATGATCAGCGGTGATCGGGCCGATTGTTCGAACAAGGTTCGCTTTTGCCAGATCCCGTCGTGCTCGCCGAGGTGATACCCGTGGTCGCTCCAAAACACCACGATCGTGTTCTCGGCCAATCCCAATCGTTCGACCGCATCGAGCAGCCGCCCCACTTGCGCGTCGACAAACGAAACGCACGCATAATACGCCTGGGTGGCTTTGCGGAGCGTCAGAGGATCAAGGTTGTAGTTGGGGATCGGGCAATTGTGGGCGAAGGCAGCGGTCGGGATGTCGTCGCGATCACCCGCAGGTGCATAGGGCAGCGACACCGTGTCGAGCGGATACATGTCAAAGTATTTTTTCGGCGCGACGTAGGGTGTGTGGGGCCGAAAGAAGCCGACGCCCAGAAAGAACGGCTTGTCGCGGTTGGCCTCCATCAATCGAATCGCTTCGCTGGCGATCATGCCGTCGGTTTGCTCTTCATCGCGGCCGTCGGCGGCAAGCCATGAGAGCGCCGCGCTGATCTTTCGGTGCGGTTCGGCGTTAATGATCAACGCTTCATCGGTCTTGTCGCGGCCTTTGGGATTGACGGTCAGGTTCCAGGACGGCGGATCATCGAAGCCGTCGGTGCCGATCGATGCGGGGACGTTGTAGTGATAAATCTTGCCGACGCGTGCGGCCAAGTAATTTCGTTTCTGAAAGGCTTGGGGCAACGTCACCACGTCGGGCAATTGGTCACGGAAGTGGCGGTCCAAATCGTAGACGCCGATTTCATCGGGTCGCCGCCCGGTCATGATCGACGCCCGCGTCGGATTGCACAGCGGCAACTGGTTGTAGGCGTTTAAAAAGCACACGCCCGATGCGGCCAGCCGGTCGATATTCGGCGTCTTGGCGAACGGATCGCCATAACACCCCAGCGTCGACGCCAAGTCATCGACCGCGATAAACAGAACATTGGGCGGCTCGGCGGCTTGCGATCGATTCGCAACTCCGACCAACAGCAGTGCGGCGATCGCGAAGGCTCGACTGGGCCAGGTGAATGAGTGCATATTGGATGGCAGAATGAGACGGGGCAGAATGATGAAGAGGCAGAATGAGCGGATAAGGTTGATCTGGCGCGTCGGCGCGGACACATCCTACTTCGTCAACGAGGGTTCCGCCAAACCCGAGGGGTGTCTGGGCACGCAGGGGACAGAAGAGCTGGCAAAACGATGGGGGCAAAACAATCTGTCTCCTTTAGCATCCTCGCCCCCACTCATCTCTCCACATCATTCTGCCCCGTATCATTCTGCCATCCAATATGCACTCATTCACCTGGCCCAGTCGAGCCTTCGCGATCGCCGCACTGCTGTTGGTCGGAGTTGCGAATCGATCGCAAGCC
>NZ_JBFHKV010001193.1:0-2447 GCF_041595215.1 Stieleria sp.
CCGGAGGGCTCGCGCCCTACCGCTAAAAAATGCTTCACGGCGTTGCCCTGTCGGGGTAACCCGCGACGCAGTGCCACATCGATGTTGGCCACATGAATTCTGGCCGGAAGAGCCACTCGCGTCACTAAACCGTCGAGCGTTTCGCGACCGCGGGGCAAACAACGTGAGAGTGCTGGGACTTGAACCCAGGACCTTTCGATTAAAAGTCGAATGCTCTACCAACTGAGCTACACTCTCATCGCGACGTGGGGTGTAGCCCGCGTCTGTCGTCGATGACCGCAAGACCGCCAAGGATCTAACGGCCACCGAATTCATTTTATTGAGTGTCTCCGTGGGAGACGCTCAAGCGGAGCGGACAGGATTTGAACCTGCGGAACGGTTTGACCCGTTCACCGATTTAGCAAACCGGCGCTTTCGACCACTCAGCCACCGCTCCGTACCCACCGTTTTTCGGTGACTCGGTGGGTCTTTCTTGAGGCGAGATTGTGCGGGATAGATCAATTCTTGACAACCCATCGTTTTGCCTTCCCCGGGCGGAAATAATAGAGATTCAATCGGCCGGCCGGGTTCGGGCCATTTTGGGACGTCCGAGCCCGTGTTTGGACGGTTTTTGCTTGGCCTTGTTGGAGCTGGCCTTGACCGGTTCGGGCAATCGCCGACAGTCTTGACGACCTGAATCCCACACTTGCCGCGTTTTTGCCGCTGACGACCGACGCCACGATGCTGACCACGATTTCACACCACGCGATGGCGGCAGAATTCTCGGTGTTGCTGGCTGAATCCGACGCGCATCTGGTCGAGGCTGCCTTCGAAGCTCTGGAATTGCTCGACCGGATCGAAGCTGATTTGACGGTCTATCGCGAAGACAGCGAGATTTCTCAAATCAACGCCGTCGCCAGTGAGCGACCGGTCTCGGTTTCCGAAAGCACGTACCGTTTGATCCAGCGGTCGATCGCATGGAGCGAAAAGTCGGCCGGTGCGTTTGATATCACCGCCGGCCCGCTGGTGCGGGTTTGGGGCTTCACCGAACGGCGGGGAAGAAAACCGACCGCTGCGGAGGTCCAAGCCGCGGTGGACCGGGTGGGTTACACCGCCGTCCGGCTCGACGACGAACATCGCTCGGTCGCCTTCGAGCGGCCGGGGATGGAAATCAACTTGGGAGCGATCGGCAAAGGATTCGCACTCGACGAACTCGCCGAAACTCTCACCGCGCGGGGGCTGCAAAACTTTCTGATTCACGGCGGCGGCAGCAGTGTGATCGCCCGCGGCGACCAGCTCGCCGACACCCGGCAGGGCTGGGCGGTCGGCATTTCGCATCCGACCAAGCCCAAGCAGCGATTGGCCGGCATTCGTCTCCGCGACGAGGCGCTTTCGACCAGCGGTTCGGGCAAACAATTCTTTCACCACCGCGGGCGACGTTACGGGCACGTGATTGACCCCAGAAGCGGATATCCGGCTGGCGAACTGCTGTCGTTGACGGCGATTGCCGACAACGCCACCGACGCCGAAGCGTGCAGCACCGCCTTTTTTGTTTGCGGCATCGACGCGATCCGGGCGGCCGCCGAAAGCGATCCCGATTTGCCGCGGATGATCGGTGTTCGCTCGAAAAACCGTCAGGATAGCGTCCGTGTACTGCCCTTTGCGGAGTTCGAGTGGGTTGACCCGCCCACCGACGACCCGTCGCACTGAAATCAGTCTGGACGCCGCCGACGCCGGGATCTTAGAAGGCAAACAAGAGAGTCAAGACCGGCGTGACGCGATGCCGATGAAGCGATCGTCAGCCGCCCGCGCGGTCCCCCTTTTTTGAATAATGAACGGATTCAACTCATGAATATGAATTTTTTTCAGTGGCTTCGAGAAGGAGTGCGCCAGTCGGTGGTTCTCGGCGTCAGCGATGCGGTCGAGCAAATCGGTCTGCCGGAGACGGAACAGGAAGTCCAGCCCACCCTTGCCGCGTTGCTGGGAAATGATTCCGCCACCACAACCCCCCCGCGGCGAAAAACGACCGCAGCCGGCCGCAAACGCCTAGGCAAATCGCTCAAGGAAATGAACCCGAGCAAGTAGTGCATCGCTCGCTTGGCCCGGTCACAGGCGACCGTTCGACCATTCCGCGCAAGCAGTGATGCAGCCGAGTCGCAATCGCCCGAAGCGATCGTCATTTCAGCGGCACGTACAGCTGCGTCACCAACGCCTCGGGCGGAGTGTTCTCGGGGCTGTTGGCGTAGAGTTCGACGCCGGGCAGTTTTTTGTTGACCTTGCGTTTGCAGGCTCGCAAATTCTGGTAGGCCGCCGCCCAGGCGTTGCCCAAATGTTCGTAGCGTCCGGTGTGGGTGACGTGCATGGCGCTGAAGCCGGGCAGGGATCGCGCGGTCAAGCCCGGCGGCGTTGCCGTGCCTTCGTCGACCACCATGCCGCTGGTGTATGACAGCGTTTGTGTCTTGAGGTCC
>NZ_JBFHKV010001194.1:0-2439 GCF_041595215.1 Stieleria sp.
AACTTGCAGATTCCCCAGTTCGTTGTGTGGGGCGAAGGCGGTTTCTTGCGGTTTCTCGCGGGCGACGCCGCCCCGAATACGCCCGTTCCGATCAATCAAGGCCCACCGCTGGAACTGGCCGCTGCGGACCCGAGATCCCTTCACGCCTACGGCAACGAAGACCGTCAGGGGCTTGATTTCAGTCAGATCGACACTCAGCCGGGGGACGGTAATTTGTCTCGGACCAGCGCGCTCTTTTTGACCGACCTGGCCGGCGGCTACATGAAAGCTTTGGCGGGTTTCTCAATGCACACGCACGGAACGATCCCGACGGATCTGTTCACTTCCGAATCCAATATTCAAGGCTCGTTCCTGCAGCAAGACGACGACAATCAAGCGTCGCTGGGCGAGGTGATCGTTGAGACGCTTCTCACTCCAGTCACGTCACTCGCCGTCACGGAAGAAACCGTTGTAGTCGATCCTGATGCACGAATCTATCGATTGAACGGCGACGCGGAGATCAGCTTTGAATCGGAAGAAAAGATCTTTCTGGACGAATTCAACCGCGTCTTTTCCGTTCGCCCGTCCGGTGTCGAATACCGCGTCGCTGCCGAAGATCAAATCGACCATGCGGATTGGATACTGGTTGATCCAAATCAATTCTCGCGTCGCGCGGTTTCCCTTTCCAGCGGCCTGGGGATCGCCGACGAACAACCGTTTACTCTGCAGTGGCGTTCACTCAATCAGCACGGCGGCCGCGAAGCCATACGCAGTGCGACATTCATCATCGACACCAACGCACCGAGTCTGCAGTATGTGGATGTCTTCGATGCTGAGTCACCCGATGACGGCAGCCAGATCTACTTTAATGGTCGGCCGCTGATCAGCAATACGTTCCAGTCGCGGCGATTCGATGGACCGGCAACGTTCTCCAAGCCCATCGATTGGTACATCAATCTCGACCGGGGAAAGCAGATTCACCTGGAGTTTGATTCACCAACGAATTTTGAATACGCGTGGAATGACCCGAATCTGTCCAGCCCCAGCACATCGGTCCAGGGCGACCCCGCGGCAGGCATCATCGAGTTGTTCGTCCGCCGCAATGAAGCTGGCTCCGTGCCGGTCCTGGGCATCGGGCTCACCTACTTGGAAGAGGGGACCCAGGTGCTGTATTACCGCACCAGCGATGCCAATGGAAACCAATCGGCCATCCAGTCGATCGAATTCTTTGTCGATGCGTCGCCCCCGCAGTTGCAGCTCAGCGTGGCGAACAATCAGGTTGTTGGGCCTCAAACGCCGATCACCTTCCTAGCAACGGACGTTGGCGTGGGAATTTCCGAAGCGCGAGTCACTCTTCCCGGCGTGGGCAACTTGGGCTCCGGTGCGAGCTTTTCGCTTTCTGAAACGGCCTTTGCCAGTCAGATCGACTCCGGTGAAGACGTCAGTTTGAACGGGTTTGCAAAAGATTTGGTGGGCAATCAACAATCGACGACGTTCTCCCTCGTCTACGATTTTCTCGGCCCTTCAACCGAAATCGAATCCATTTCGGTGGGCACACGTCTTGCTGATGGTCGAATCATCACGACCGTTCCTGAGGTGACCGTGGTGTTTCGGGTCGACGATGATGCCGCGGGATTGGACGAGGCGAGTTTATCGTGGAGCGTTGGTGCGGCCGGAAATGGGTCGCTGTCCACCGGAACCCCGAGTCCGCTCGGTGACGGTCGCTATGAGGTGAAGGTTCCACTGGCGATCGGCGAAAATCATTTGCAGTTGCGGGCGACCGATAACGTCGGCAACCCAAGCTTTACCATACAAACGTTGTTGCGATCGCCCAGCCACCGTCTGGAACTGGATCGAGGCGATCGGGTCTCGGGCATCGACTTTGGAAACACACGATTTGGATCGATCAGCGGATTCATCTTTATCGACGCAACCGGTGACCTGCGCTACGACTATCCCGATGACCCGCCATTGGAAAACGTCGCAGTCTATGTCGATCGAAATTCAAATGGCCGCTTTGATGCTGGCGAAGCAATGGTATTCAGCGATGCGGAGGGTCGATACCGATTCGAAAACTTGCCGCCGCGGACCTATGACATCCGTGTGATGGTTCCCGCAGGTCACGAACTCGTCTCTCCCCCCGACGGACTGCAATCGGTGTCACTTGGCATCCAAGATTCTGTCGACCACATTTCGTTCGGTTTCGAGTTTTTGGGCGCGACTATCGCGGGCAGAGTGTTTGACGATGCCAACGGCAATGGTGAGCTTGACGCCGGCGAGTCACCCATCTCGGGCTTCGGTGTGAACTTGAGCGTTGGCGCGATGACTTCCAACCGTGACTTTGTGACAACCACAGATGCCGACGGGTATTTTTCATTCTCTGGCCTACAGCCTGGCGACTACACCGTCCTGATTAACGAACCGGCGCAGTACGAATCCACGACCGACACGAGCCGAGTC
>NZ_JBFHKV010001195.1:0-2437 GCF_041595215.1 Stieleria sp.
CAATTTGGACACCACCCGGTGGCGGTTAGTTAAGGCTGGTAAACCTTGCGGCGTTCAGACCATGCCATCAAGGGATCCTACTGGTTGTTCCGATTCACTCTCTCGTGCCGGGGATTCCGGCTCCCATGACGATCGAAAGCCCGCAACCTTCGATCGACAAGCGACGCATCCAGTTCTGCTCAACGGGTACGGGGACCTATGCGACCACCGATCCAACTTGCCCCGACCAACAGACGATTCGGCAACGCCCCGCCCCAGTGGCTGCGTCGAATCGCGAAAGTCGGCTTCGCCCTTTCGATGATGACGGCGATTGATGCTTCGAGCGTTAGCGCTCAAGTTGCCTCGCTGGCATCGTTCGAACCGGCGACCGCATCGAGGCGTGTGACCGATTCCAGACGTGAAACTCCGACGGTGCTCGCGGTCCGCCGCGCCAGCCCCTCGGTGGTCAACCTGCACGGTCAAAAAACCATCCGCAGCACCGCCGCCGGCCTGGCCGGTGCCACCGACGGCGGCGGTTTCCGACAGGTCAACGGGATGGGCACCGGCGTGGTGATCGATCCGCGTGGCTACGTGATCACGAATTATCACGTCGTCGAAGACGTCGATAACATCCGCGTCACGCTGCACGACGGAACCGTGACGTCGGCCGAACTGATCGCCGCCCGGCCGCGGAACGACTTGGCTTTAGTAAAAGTCGACGTCGAATCCGACTTGCCGACCGTGCCCCGAGGCACCAGCAGCGACCTGATGGTCGGCGAAAGCGTGATCGCGATCGGCAACGCGTATGGCTACGTGCACACCTGCACCCAAGGCATCATCAGCGCCCTGCATCGCGACGTCCCGGTCAACGACACCCAAGACTACGAAGACCTGATTCAAATCAGTGCCGGGATCAATCCGGGCAACTCCGGCGGTCCGCTGTTGAACATCGACGGTGAAATCATCGGCGTCAACGTCGCCGTCCGTGTCGGTGCCCAACAGATCGCCTTTGCGATTCCGATCGACCAGGTCGTCGAAATCGTCACGTCGATGATCGACGAACACAACGCCGAACGTCTTGATACCGGATTGCGAACCAACGGCGGTCCGCGCGACGGCGATGGCATTACCATCGCACATGTCTCCGCTAGCAGCCCCGCCGCACGAGAGGGGCTGAAGCCGGGTGACCGCGTGGTCCGCGTTGGTTCGCGTCCCGTTGACGATCGTTTGGACTTTTCACTCGCCCTGTTGCAAATGCGACCGGGTCAACGGATCCCGATCGCCGTGGAGCGCGACGGCGGCACACTGGAACTGGCCGTCGCAACGACGCCGTCCAAGGCATCCGACGCGAACAACCCCAGCGACACCGCATGGGCCGTGATCGGAATCCGCGCCAAACCGGTCAGCCAATCGACCATGAACCGGCTGAACTCGCGAATGCGAACACCCTACCGCGGGGGTCTGTACATCAATGCGGTCCGCCCCGGCTCGGCCGCGGCGGAGCAGGGGATCCAAGTCGGTGACGTGCTGCTGGGCATCCACGGTTGGCAAACCGCCAGCATCGGTGACTTGGCGGGCATCCTGGACCACCCCGACATGAAAAAGGGTCCGCGAGCAAAGTTTTACATCGTCCGCCGCGAACAAACCCTCTACGGACATTTCCAACTCGCCTCACGCGACGAAAACGTTCGTCACTAACGCCGGCGGTGCAGGCGACCGCTTGGGGGTGCCCCGATCGGTCGACAGGGCTCAAAACCGCCCTGCCCGAAACCGCCCTGCCCGACACAGCACGCTCGTCCCGGAGTAAGCTCGCAGCCACCGCAACGGTTGCGAGCTTACTGACCCAGCCGGGACGAGCGTCTGTTTAAAATGGAACGCATGAAGATTCCATCGATTCAGAGTGGTTGGCTTCGGCCAACGGCCGTATCCATCGATAGCCTTGCGCATCGCCCACGGTCCGCAAACGAAACCGAGAGTGATTGGCCAACGGCCATCAACAAATGTCTCGTCAACCGCGGATCTTGTGCATGGCCGTTGGCCAAATTCGAACTTGTCGCGATGCGGTTCCTGGGGCGGCGCAACCTCGCAAGTGCTCGGTTTGCTTGCCCCAGGCTATGGATCGGCGTGCCCGTAGGGCAACGGGCTAGCGACCAACGCCACCTACTTTGGCATCTATCGAGGGGGTTTTGTTAGCGATACTGGGCTCGCGCCGTTCCGCGACCTTCTGCAGGCCAAAGTAACTGGGCCGTGGCTAGCGACATCGGATCACGATTGTTTCGGTGACGATCAAATCAACAGCCCGCCACGGTGACTACCGAAACTTGAGCACCACAAACTGTTTCAGAATCGCGGAGAGTGTTCCTTCGCGGGTTTCGAACGAACCGCTGTATCCGCGGCTATCGGTGAACCAGATCGCGGCGTTCCCCAATTCGCACGTCTCTCCATCGGACTCGAAGTG
>NZ_JBFHKV010001196.1:0-2434 GCF_041595215.1 Stieleria sp.
CGTTTGAAGACTTGCGCGATGATCTGGCCCGGGCGATCGACGCGACATGAATTCGGCACGCGCCACTGGCTGATCGTCGTTTGCCATCAGCCGGTTCGCGCCAGCGCGAGCGGCGGCGCTAAATCTCGATTGAGCGGTATTGGGCGCGAGCCGTGACGCTAACAAGCGTCACTCCGTTTGGTGTCAAAGGAGAGCGGCAGCGAACCGAGTATCCCGGAGGGATGCCAGCGAGTAGCCGGAGGTCAGCGCAGCGCCACCTCCGGGAAGCACGTCCCACAATCCCCTCGACCCCGGACGGGGTCGCAGTGAGTCAAGTTGCTGGCCGGGTCCGAGGGCGCTGGCGCGAACCGGCTGATGGCAAACGACGATCAGCCAGTGGCGCGTGCCGAATTCATGTCGCGTCGATCGCCCGGGCCAGATCATCGCGCAAGTCTTCAAACGACTCCAACCCCACCGACAAGCGGATCAATCCGTCGGTGATACCGAACCGGGCGCGATCGGCGGCGTCATAACTGGCGTGGGACATCGTTGCCGGTTGCTCGATCAACGATTCGACCGCCCCCAGGCTGACCGCCAAGTGAAACAGTTTGGTCGACTCGCACACCGCCGCGGTTTCCTTGATGCCCGCATCCAACTCGAACGTCACCATCGCCCCGAATCCGCCGACCAGTGTCTTGGCCGCCAGTTCGTGTTGCGGATGACTTTCCAGGCCCGGATACAGCACCATGCGAACCTTCGGATGTTGATCCAGCCAGCGTGCCAAGGCGAGCGCGGTGTTGGACTGTTCCCGGATCCGCAGATCCAACGTCTTCAGTCCACGGCTGACCAGGAAACAGCTCAAGGGATCCAGCACCGCGCCGGTCGCATTTTGGATGTAGTAGAGCCGGTCCAACAGTTCTTGATCGGCCACCGCCAGCGTCCCGCCCAAACAGTCGCTGTGACCGCCCAGGTACTTGGTCGCCGAGTGCATGACGATGTCGATGCCGTGTTCCAGCGGTCGCACCAGCGCCGGTGTTCCGAAGGTGTTGTCGACACCGATGATCACACCACGTTCTTTCGCGATGCCGGCCAACGCCGACAGATCGGGGATCGTCAGTCGCGGGTTGCCGATCGTTTCCGCCCAAATCAATTTCGTCCGATCGTTGACCGCCGCGGCGACGGCGGCGGGGTCGGTCATGTCGACAAGCGTAACGTCAATCCCGCTGCGATTGCAGATCTTGTGCAGCAATCGATACGCACCGCCGTACAGGTCGCATCCGGAGACGACGTGGTCGCCGTTTTCCAACAACATCGTGACGCAGTGGATGGCGGCCATGCCGCTGGAAAACGCCAACGCACCGACGCCCGACTCCAGCGACGCCAGTGTGGTTTGCAGATTGCTTCGCGTCGGGTTGCCGCTTCGCGAATAGTCGAACTGGCCCCACTCGCCCGCGCCGGGTTGGCGAAACGTGCTGGCCAAATGGATCGGCGGCACGACCGCACCGGTCGCCGGATCGATCTCATTGCCGACGTGAATCGCGCGGGTGCGGAAAGAGTTCTCGCCCGCCGACACGTTGTGTCCGTCCTGATCGCTCATACCGACAGAGCCTGCTCCAAGTCGGCGATCAAGTCATCACCGTTTTCGATCCCGCAGGACATGCGGATCATGTTGTCATCGATCCCGAACCGCACGCGGTCTTCGGGCGTGCAATGGAAGTAGCTCATCACCAACGGTTGTTCGATCAGCGATTCCACGCCGCCCAGACTCGGGGCGATCCGCGGGATACGAGCCGCATCGACGATGTTGGCCGTTTGTTTCCAATCGGCGTCGCGAATCGTAAACGTGATCAATCCGCCAAAGCCACGCATTTGCGCCGCGGCGATCGCGTGCGTCGGATGGCTTTTCAGCCCCGGGTAATAGACACGCTCGACACGGGGATGCGACTCCAGGAACTCGGCGATGCGGAGCCCGTTTTCGTTTTGACGCTGCATCCGCAATTCAAACGTCTTCAACCCGCGTTCGAGCAGGTACAGATTGTGGGGCGAGCTGATGTTGCCCAGGATGCCGCGCATGCTGCGAACGGCTTCCAGTTGCTCGCTGCGTCCGCAAAGCACACCGGCCAGCAGATCGTTGTGTCCGCCCAGATACTTCGTCGCCGAGTGCAGCACGTAATCGACGCCGTACTCGGTGGGATTCATGTTGTACGGCGTCGCCAGCGTCGCATCGATCAACGTCTCGACTGCAGTGGCTTTGCCGACAGCGGCGAATTTTTCCAGATCGATGACCGACAGGTGCGGATTGGTCGGCGACTCGCTGACCAGCATTTTGGTGTTGCGGTTGATCGCCGCTTCCATCGCGTCGTAATCACCGGTCGTCACCTGGCGGGTGACCACTCCGAAACGCGACAGGTGCTTGGCACAGAACTCACGACTGCGGTGATAACACTGGTCGAAG
>NZ_JBFHKV010001197.1:0-2433 GCF_041595215.1 Stieleria sp.
CAGATTGGTCAGCAAGACACAGGCGACGACCGGCGCGGCCACACGCAGTCCGGATTCAATCCCGATCGCGAGATGGTCGATCACCAGAGCGGACAGGGTTTGGTCGATCGAGACCGACATCGGCGGGAATCGGTGGAAACTGGTCAGCAGGGCATCGATCAACAACCGATGACCGCCGGCGGCAAACAGGATGGCGGTGACCAGCAATCCCAGCAGCCGGGAGAGTTGCGGGACCGATTCGCCGCTGGATGGATCGGCGGTCTGGGCCAGTTGCATTCCCGTGGCGTTGGAAATCAGTTCGCCAGCCAAGGCGATGCCCGAGACCAACAATTGAACGACGCCGCCGATGACCATCCCGAAAATGATCTCTCGGCCGGCGGCAAAAATGATCTCCACCCCGGAAAGCCGAATGCCGTCAGCGGGCACCGCGGCACCGACACCGGGAACCAGAACCAATGTGATCGCGAGCACCAGCAGGATTCGGATTCGCGCCGGCAAGCCGCTGGCCAACGTCGGCAACGCGATGACCAGTCCGCCGAGTCGGGCCGCGACCATCGCAAAGATCATCAGCTGGTGCAGCAGCCACTGACCGGTCACGACGCCCAACGCGTCATCCATTCCTGGTAACAACATTCCCGTGGTCACCCAGCGTTCTCCTTAATCTGCATCCTGCAAGAAACGGTGTGGGAGTCTCTCTCGATGGCCGCTCGACCGGCGTGTCTGGTTGTCATCAAAGCATCAGAACGGGCCGACGAACATGGTTTGTGTGAATTCGATCATCCGCGAGAACATCCACGGCATGCAGGCCAACAGCACCAGGCTGGAGACGATCAATTTGGGCACAAAGGAAATCGATTGGTCTTGGATCTGAAACAGGGTTTGCAACAGACCGGTGACGATACCGACGACCGCACCGATCACCAGCACGGGCGCGGCCAACAGCGCGGCCAGCATCAGGGCTTGGCGGCACAGATCAATCGCTTGGCTTGAATCGAGCGTCATTTAACCCACCGGTCCAAAACTGGCTAACAACATGCCCACGACCAAATGCCAGCCGTTGACCAGCACGAACAACAACAGTTTTAGCGGCAACGAAATCATCGCCGGTGGCAGCATGAACATGCCCATCGACATCGTGACGCTGGCGACGACGATGTCGACCACCAGGAACGGCAGGTAAATGCTGAAGCCCATCAAAAATGCAATCTTCAGTTCGCTGATCACAAACGCCGGCAGCAGCACGCGGATCGGAATGTCGGCGAACGAACTGGGGGTCGGCCCATCGGGAACCGCGTGGCGATAAAACAGGACCACATCGGCGTGATTCTTTGCCGCGGCAATTTGCTTGCTCATGAACTGGCGAACCGGCAACGCTCCGGCTTCATAGGCCTCCGCCAGCGTCATCTCGGTCTCAGGATCGCTGTACGGTTTGATCGCTTCGTCATAGACCCGCGTCCAAACCGGGGTCATCACCAGCAGCGTCATGAACAAGGAAATGCTGGTCAGCACTTGAGTCGGCGGCAGGGCTTGCAGCCCGATCGCTTGCCGCAGCAACGACAGCACGACGATGATCCGGATGTAGCAGGTCGTCATCAGCAGGATCGCCGGAGCGAGCGAGATGACCGACAGCAGCAGCATCGTTTGGATGCTGCCACCAACCTTGTCGGGGCTGGCCCAGGATTCGGGGCCACCGGCGATGGTTTCGATCGCTTCGGCCGAAAGCGAGATGGTGGGGCGTGAAACAAGCTGTGGAACTGAATCGTTCGGCGGAACCGCCCTGCCCTGCTCTGCGATGATGCTGCCCTGCTCCGCGACGACACTGCCCTGCTCCGCGACAGCGATCCCTGGTCCGGCCAGGGCCAGCAGCATCAGGGGCAGCGAAAGTCGAAGGAAGCGGTTGAGAATCATAGCCGGGTCGCGGGGGATCAGCGAACGCGGCGACCGCATCGGCCGCCGGCGACCGGGACTTTAGGAAAAACAGGCCTGAAATGGAAAGATTAGTTTTCGCCAGTTCCCCAGCACGCGGCGTGAGCCAGTGGCGCGTTGGCGCAGCCGTCACGCGCCGGTCGCTCACGCGTCCCGCTGGCGGCATGCCAGCACGTGGCGTCAGCCAGTGGCGCGTGGGGGTGGTGAATTGATCACGCGCCGGCCAACAGCCCGGCGAAGTACGCGTCGTAGCCCGCCAGCGCGCTTCCGGGGATCAACACCGTGGTCGCGTCGGGGAAGGTCACGCGGCAATCGTTGCGGACATATCCGGGGACTTTCTCGATCGTCGCTTGCTGCAGGGCGCATCGGGACAGAACGGTCAGACTGGCGGTCGCCCGGTCGGCATCGCCCTGGAGCCGAAAGCAAATCAGCGAGGAACCGATTCGGGCCAGCGCGACCGGTTGGTCATCGGTCGACAGCGTTGCATCGCTGAACACACAACGCACC
>NZ_JBFHKV010001198.1:0-2430 GCF_041595215.1 Stieleria sp.
GATCGCCGTCGCCCTGATCGTCGCCGCCATCGGCATGCTGTTCTTGCTGATCCTCGCCGCCGGAAGCTAGCGTTCCGAGCCACCTTGCGTTGTTGTTAGCGGCAGGGCGCGAGCCCTCCGGTCTTTCAACGTGTCGTTGAGCTGCCCACCGGACGGCTTGCGCCGTTCCGCTAACACCTGCGGTTGTTGTTAGCGGCAGCGAACCGAGTATCCCGGAGGGATGCCAGCGAGTAGCCGGAGGTCAGCGCAGCGCCACCTCCGGGAAGCACGTCCCACAGTCCCCTCGACCCCGGACGGGGTCGCAGCGAATCAATCCTCCGGCCGGTGCGGCAGTCTGCGTTCGTGAAGGAGTCGATCGGTGAGCTTGAGCGTGCGGGCTGGCCGGGTCCGAGGGCGCCGACGTCATTTGCTTCGACACCCTTCGGGGTCGCATCTGACGGGGACCGGATGTCCGGAGGTGTCGCTTCGCTCACCTCCGGCTACTGGCTTGGACCCCGTCGGGGTGATGCCGTGCGCCCGATACCGCGAAATCGACAAGGTTTTGACAAGCGCAGGGCCCGTAGGCTCGCGCCAAACGGCTGATACTCGTTTGCCATCAGCCGGTTCGTGCCAGCGTCCGCGCATCGCTCAATCTCGATTGAGCGGCTGGGCGCGAGCCCTCCGGTCTTACAACGTGGCATTGCATGACATGTCAGCATCGGTTGCATGGTTTGTAAGCGAACGACGCGCCAACGACAAAATTTCGATCGCGGCGAGGCGCGTCCTTCTCGCCGGTTAGCCCGCCGAACGCCTGCAGTTTTCCGCGTTTTCTTGAACATCCTGCCTGTGCGGGTTTGCACGCCCCGGCGAATCCCACTTTCGATCGCTCAACGGCACGTCAGATGCATCTTGGTGCGTGATTGAGCCGCTCATCGATCCTCTTGCCTCCCATCAATCTTCCCATGGCCACCGAAACCACCGAATTGAACGAGACCACCGAAATCAATCTCGGCGACAAACGCGTCGAATTGCCGATCGTCGTCGGGACCGAAAATGAATGTGCAATCGACATCTCAAACCTCCGCAGCCAAACCGGCTTCATCACCCTGGACGAGGGTTATCGCAACACCGGTTCGGTTCGCTCCGGAATCACCTTTATCAACGGGGAAGAAGGGGTCCTTCGCTATCGCGGCATTCCGATCGAACAACTCGCGGAGTCGTCCAATTTTATTGAAACCGCGCTGCTGCTGATCTATGGCGAACTCCCCTCGGCGGAACACTTGTCCCATTTTCGGCGGCTGCTGACCGAGCACGAGATGATTCACGAAGGGATGCGGAACTCGTTTCTGGGTTACCCGACCCATGGCCATCCGATGGCGATCTTGTCGTCGATGATCAACACGTTGTCGTGCTACAACGGCGACGTGATGGAGATGGAAGACGAGGCTTCGTTTGAAAATGCCGCCGCCAGATTGATCTCCAAAATCCGCACTGTCGCCGCCTACGCGTACAGAACCTCGGCCGGCCAGCCGCTCGTCTACCCGCATCCGGAATTGAGCTACTGCCGAAACTTTCTGCACCTGATGTTCTCCACGCCCAATCGCACGTACGAACCCGATCCGGATGTCGTTCGCGCGTTGACATTGTTCCTGATCTTGCATGCCGACCACGAGCAGAATTGTTCCACTTCGACCGTTCGGATGGTGGGATCATCGGGGGCCAATTTGTTTGCGTCGTGTTCCGCCGGCGTTTGCGCCCTATGGGGACCGTTGCACGGCGGGGCCAACGTCGCCGTCATGGACCAACTGCAACGGATCAAGAGCTCCGGCATGAGCGTCAAGGAGCTGATCGAACGCGTCAAACAAAAGAAAGAAAAACTGTATGGTTTCGGCCACGGCGTCTATCGAAGCTATGACCCTCGCGCCGAGATTCTTCGCCGCCACGTCCCCAAGGTGTTGGGCAAACTGGGACGCAACGATCCGCTGTTGCAAATCGCCAAAGAGCTGGAAGAGATCGCCCTGAGCGACGATTATTTCGTCAGCCGCAATTTGTATCCCAATGTCGACGTCTATTCGGGAATTCTGCTGCGAGCGATCGGCATCCCGGTGAACATGTACACGGTGATGTTTGCGATCGGCCGGATGCCGGGTTGGATCGCGCACTGGAAAGAAGTCCGAGACAGCAACAGTCGAATTTATCGACCGCGGCAGGTCTACAATGGCCCGACATCTCGCGATTACACCGCGATGGAGTGGCGATAGTTTGCTGGACCGTGACGAGCGATCACGACGGGTCATCGCCCGAATTCAATGGGCGACGCGTTCGCCATTGACGACCCGGCGTGCGTCCGCGATCGCGGCGTCGAGTTGTTGGCGAAGCTGCGAGAGGGTGGAATCGGTTTCGGCGAGCGAATCGTCCGTCGCTCGCTGTTCGATCTGAAACGCCAGATCC
>NZ_JBFHKV010001199.1:0-2429 GCF_041595215.1 Stieleria sp.
AAGATTGATGCGGCTTTGCACCCAGATCTGTGCCACCGCGGTGTCGCTCAGCCCCGAAGGATCCGTGACCGTGTAAGTGATTTCGTCAAAGAGATGCTCACCGGCCGCAAGGTTGTCGAAAGCGGCCACCCCGGTCGGATCGTAAACGAATTCACCGTCAACCAGACCAATCGACGCACCGCGCAGACTGGTGGGCGAGATCAATGTCACGGTCAATCGATCATTGACGTCGGGATCGAAGTCGTTGACGATCAAATCGGCCGGATTGATTGCGACGGGAACGCCGGCCCGGGTGTACAGCGTCGGCGTCAGCTCGGTCGCAAGATCGTCCACCGCGGTCGGACCGGCGTTCTCTCCGCTGATGGTCAGATAGACGGTGGCTGTTGCGGGTTGATTGCCGCTATCGCGCAGCGAGTACGTAAAACTGTCCGTGATCGTTTCGCCACTGGCAAGCGAATCAAACACGCTGCCGGGAGTGAACGTGAAGCTACCGTCCGGCGCCACGCTGACCACGCCGCCCCATCGTGTTCGCGGATCGAATGAATCGATCTCCGACACACCGACCGCGTCGTTGGCACGCAAGCCGTTTGCCGCGTCGACCGTTAGCAGCGCCGATGCGGACGAGGAATAGTAGTCGGTGACGGCAACCGCAGCGGCCGAAGAGGGAACCTGCATGGCAAGTTGCAACTCGCCCGTCGTCGCTCCTTGGGACAAGTCCGCGACCGTGGCGGTCGCAAATCCGGCGGTCGGTGCGGTGGTTGCCGTGTAACCGAACGTCAGCTGATCCCCAGCACCCAAACCGTCGACAGCCGGATCGATCGCCGCCAACGTGATGGAATCCGATCCGGGAACAACCGAGACGCTCCAAGTCGGGGGAACGACCAGATCGCTGACAGTGACGTCCGCCGGGATCGGAACCGAAATCGAATCGAGACGTCGCGAGAGTTCCGCGGCACCGGTCGCCGTGATCACGTAGCGGTACTCGTTTCCGATGGGCGTGACGCCGACTTGCAGCTCGGGCGCCACCGAGGAGTCGCGCGTCCATGACACTTCGGTCGGTTGACTCTGGCGTCCGAGTGCGTCGATCGCGGAGAAGTACAGCGTGTGATCGCCGTCCGGGAACGGAGCTCCATTGATCGACTCGATGTCCGTCGGCGTCAGCGTGAACTCGCCCGCGTTCAGATAATCGTTCAGGTCGAACACGCGTCGGGTGAACGTGGGATCGGTGCTGACGATTGCGTTGGTGATCGCGTTTTCGGCGCGCAATTGGCCTTGGACGATCGGCGGCGTCAGCGTGCCCTGGTCGATCACGTCGAAGGTAAACGTCGGGGGCAGCAATTCGCCGCGCGTGAACACGAACGTTTGCTCGGTGATGTTCCCCGCCGGGTCTTCGCTGGTCACCAGGAACTCGTTCGCGCCGACTTCCAAATCGACGACGAAGAAGAACAACCCCGAAGCATCGATCGTGGGCGTCTCGTTTTGCCCGCTCATCGTGACACGGCTTCCCGGTTCCGCCGCCCCGATCATGTTGACTTGGTTGTCGGTGGTGTGATTCGCTCGGACGCTGCTTCGATGGAATTCGAGCATCTCCAGCGTGACCGCCCGCGGGGGTGTCGCATCGATGGTCAACACGAGCGGATCGGACGGTCCGGCAAGATTGCCCGCGGCGTCTTCGATGGTCGCCGTCAGGCTGTAGGTTCCCGAATCGAGTGTCGGCAACGTGTACTGGGCGACTCCGGTCGACAGGACTTCGCCGACAAAACTCCCGTCGGCAAAGAACTTGACCAGGGCCCCTCGCTCGGCGAACAAACGGACGGTCGGTTCGGTCTGGGCGGTCAGATTGTCAAACTGATCGTGCCCCAGATCGTCGGACGTGACCAAATCTGGCGGGGCTTCGATCGGTGGCCCCGTGCGGTCGAGATCAAACTGAAGCTCGGCACTGGATTCATTGCCCGCCGCGTCGGTCGCGACCATTGACAACAGATGGCGTCCGTCGGGTAACGTGTCACCGAACAGCAATTCCAGTCGTGCCAAGTCGATCGAAAGCAGGTCTTCGTTGAGCGCCGAGGTGATGTCGATCGGCGCTCGACCGTCCAGCGATCCGACCAGTGACACCACATCGGAAGCGTCTCGGACCAGACCGCCGATCGTCGGATCTTGGGTGCGGGTGTCGGTATCGCTGCGTCCGGTGTCGTTGACCAGATCGATTTCGAAAATCGGTCCGTCTTGATCGACGAACACGACGTTCAGGTTGACCGTTGCAGTGTTGCCGGCTGGATCGGTCGCCAGAACCTGCAACGCATTGGTGCCGGGCGTCAGCTCGACGCCTTCGATTTGGAACCGGTCAAACTCACCGGCCACGGTGAAGTTTGGTCGTCCGACCAGTTCGAGACGGGTGCCTCTTTCGGCCGTGCCGACGAGGGTGACCG
>NZ_JBFHKV010001200.1:0-2415 GCF_041595215.1 Stieleria sp.
AACTTGAAGATCAAGCCGCTGTAGTGTGACGGAATCGTCTTCACCCCGTAGGGCATGCTGAGCACGCGCAATAACCCCTCGACCCCGGACGGGGTCGCAGCGAATCCATCTGCCGGCGGTGCCGCAGGCCGCCATTGCGAACGAGTTGATTGCGACACTTTTCCACTCGGTCCAGCCGAGTCCATGGGCTCTGGGGCCATTTGCTTCGACACCCTCCGGGGTCGCGTCGTGCGGGAGCACGGATATCCGGAGGTGTCGCTGCGCTCACCTCCGGCTACCGGCTTTGACCCCGCCGGGGTCATGCAACGTGCGACGCACTAAAGGTGAAACCCATCGGCCGCGAGAAACCGCCCCACGCGGCTAACGAATCCGCAAACCGCCGCTGCGAACCTCACCCCTGCGACAGTCCCACCATCTCCGAACGGTACCAGCCATCACGTCGCGCATCGACGTGTACGTCGGCACGGAATAACGACGAGATCCGCGGAGCGGTCAGACCGTCCGCCTTGGGACCGTCGAACGTCACGCGTCCTTGATCGAGCATGATGACGTGATTCATCGCCGGCGGAATCTCGTCGATGTGGTGGGTGACTAACACCATCGTCATCGCGTCTTGCTTGGTGATCGAATCGAGGATCTCCAAAAACAGGGCGCGGGCGGTCATGTCCAAACCGTTGGTCGGCTCGTCGAGCACAAAGATATCGGGATCGTGCACGATGGCTCGGGCGATCATCACCCGTCGTCGTTCACCGGTCGACAGCGTGCTCAGCGTGCGACCGCTCAGGTCCGACATCTTGACCGTCTCGATCGCGCCGGCGATGGCATCGGCCATGGCTTGATCCACGCGGGGGCCAAATTCTTTCAAACGTGTCGCTGTGAATCCGCTGGCGACCGCCTCGGTGACCGTCATCCGACCCGTCCGGCCGGAGCTGAACTCGTAATCCAACGCCGGCGTCACGATTCCCATGCGACGACGCAGCCGGCTGACCTCCCAATCGGATTCCCCCAAAATCAGGACCGTGCCCTGATGCCCCTGCGCTTCGACGGACGGATAAAAATCACGCGTCAGCAGTTTCAGCAACGAGCTTTTTCCTGACCCGTTGGGCCCCAGCACCGCGGTGTGGCGTTTGCGCGGGATGCGGACCGAGACCCCACGCAGAATGTGAGTCTGTTCCCGAAAGACCGACACGTTTTCGATTTCAATCAGTGGTGTGTCCAAGATGGGTGTCTGCTCCAAAAAAAACGAAAAACGCAAGACGGAATCAAATCCACCAGTGCCCGCGTCCAGCTTGTACAATATGAGCCACGCGGACCGTTTCGTCGTCCCCAGTCCCCCGCTTCCCACCTCGTATCCGCCCGATCCACCGTGAATCTTTTTCGATCGTCCCTGTTAAGAGTCATGCAGGTCGCCTGCATTGTTTTCGTTAGCTACAGCGCAGCGTCCTCGGCAGACCCGGACGCCGAATCGACGCCAGCGGCGCGGCCCAACGTGTTGATGATCGCCATCGACGACTTGAACGACTGGGTCGAACCACTCGGCGGCCATCCGCAGGTCAAAACACCCGCCATGGCTCGACTGGCATCCCGCGGCGTCACGTTCACCAACGCCCATTGTCAGGCTCCGCTGTGCAATCCCAGTCGAACCGCCATCATGACCGCGCGTCGTCCCACCACGACCGGCGTTTACGGGTTGAGGCCCTGGATTCGCGACGTTGATGAATTGTCCGGGCTGGTCACCATGCCGCAACACTTCAGCGCCCACGGCTACAAGAGCTTGATCGGGGGTAAGATTCACCACGGGGCAAACGGACGTCGCAACAAGCCCGCACAAGAGGCCGACGTGTGGGGACCGCCGTCGTCGGTCGGTGCCCGACCCAAACAGAAATTGATCGGCCCTACCCCCGGCGGCAACAATCCGCTGATGGACTGGGGAACGTTTCCGCACAAGGACGAAGACAAGGGTGATTGGGCGATCGCCAGTTGGGCGGTCGACCAGCTGGATGAGTTGTCCAAAACGCCCGACCAACCGTTCTTTCTAGCCGCCGGATTCTTCTTGCCGCACGTGCCCTGCTACGTGACGCAAAAGTGGTACGACATGTACCCGGAAGAATCGTTGATCTTGCCGCCGATTCGGAAAGGTGATCGCGACGACACGTCGGAATCGTCGTGGTACATCCACTGGTACCTGCCCGAACCCAGAACGAGTTGGTTGCGGGAAAACAACCAGCTGAAGAACCTGACGCGTTCGTATCTGGCGTCGGTCAGTTTCGTCGACAGCCAAGTGGGACGTATCTTGGATCAGTTGGACGCCTCCGGTTTGGCCGACAACACGATCGTCGTCTTGTGGAGTGATCACGGTTATCACATGGGCGAAAAAGCGATCTCGGGAAAGAACAGTCTGTGGCGTCACAGCAC
>NZ_JBFHKV010001201.1:0-2414 GCF_041595215.1 Stieleria sp.
ATGAACGATTCAATCGACGCTGGGTCTCGCGAGGTGGAGCAGTCGCCGTAAGGCATGCTGTGCATGCCATCAGACGATCTGTCACGCACAGCGTGACCTACCGTTGTATGATGTGTGCCCTCCGCGATGCCGCTCCCCGCCAGACTTGGGAAATCTTCTCAAAGGATCACCGATGACTTTATTGAAACCGCTCACTTTCTTCGTCGCTGTTCTGATTTGCGGAGCGTTTTCCGTGCAGTGTGTCTCGGCTCAGACGTCGGTCTCCACCTCTACGGAAAACCGCGAGTCCGACTTCCCGGAACCGTACGACAGCGAGCCGGAAAAGACCTCGCCGATGTCGGCCGAACAGGCGGCGGCGACGGCGGTGTTGCCGCCTGGGTTTCGCTGCCAAGTGTTCGCCAGCGAACCGGACGTCCAGCAACCGATTGCGATGTGCTTTGACAGTCGCGGCCGGTTGTGGGTCGCCGAGTGCTACACGTACTCCGAACGACCCGATCGTTGGACGGAGGATCTGCGCGATCGCATCATCATCTTGGAAGACACCAACGGCGACGGACGGGCCGATAAACGGGACGTGTTTTGGGACCAGGCAAATCGTTTGACCAGCGTCGCTTGCGTCGACGGCGGTGTTTATGCGCTGTGTCCACCGCAATTGCTGTTCATCGCCGATGCCGATGGGGATGATGTTCCTGACGGCGAGCCGGAAGTGGTCTTGGACGGATTTGAAGTCGACACGACCAGCCACAATGTCGCCAACGGTTTAAAAGTCGGACCTGATGGTTGGCTGTACGGTCGCCACGGAATTCTGTCCGTCTCCAGGGTCGGTCAACCGGGAACGCCCGACAGTCGGCGCACGCCGGTCAACACCGCGATCTGGCGTTATCATATGCAGCGGAAGTCGTTCGAAGTGTTTTGTTACGGCGGAACGAATCCTTGGGGGCTGGATTGGAACGCCGACGGTCAGTTGTTTTACACCAACACGGTGATCGGCCATCTGTGGCACGCCTTACCCGGTGCGTACTACGAGCGCATGTTCGGCGCCGCGGTGAATCCGCACGCCTATGAAGTGATCTCGCAAACCGCGGATCACTTTCATTGGGATACCGGCAAAGAAGACTGGAACACGATCCGCGACGGACTGAGCAGCAGCACGTCGGCGCTCGGCGGCGGGCACGCCCACATGGGATGTCTGATCTACAAAAGCGGCGTGTGGCCCGAGGAGTACGCGGGCAATTTGTTCACCTGCAACCTTCACGGCCGACGCATCAATCGGGATCTCTTGGAGCGTGATGGTTGTGGTTATGTCGCCCATCACGGCGAAGATTTCATGTTGATGAAAGATCCGTTCTTCCGCGGGTTGGACGTCCTCGCCGGGCCGGATGGCCAGATGTGGATCAATGATTGGTCGGACACCGGGGAGTGCCACGACAACACCGGGCTGCACCGGTCCAGCGGCCGGATCTATCGAGTCGTCTATGAGGGCGATGCCAAGGGCGACGCAAAAGCCGAACACGGCGACTGGTTGACCGCCCGGGCGCGATCGGGTTTTGGGATCGAGCACATCAACGCACTGCTCGATTCCCAGGACGACGCCCGCCGCGCGATGGGCGTTCGTTTCTTGTGCGAAGATTTTGGGGCGGAGTCAATAGCGATCGATCGTCTGATTCGCATTGCCCGAACCGACTCGTCGGGTCTGGTGCGAGTCGAAGTGGCCGCGGGCTTGCAACGTCTGCCGATCGATCGTCGAATCGAAGTCGCCGCGTCACTGTGCGCGCGAGCCGAGGATGCCGATGACCGTCAACAACCGTTGATGATCTGGTACGGCATTGAAGAAGCGGTGGTCGAGCACGCCGATGGTGCGGTGGAACTGGCGATGCAAACACGGATTCCCAAAGTCCGCCACCTGATTGCACGTCGGCTCGGCGAATCACTCGACGAGCACCCTGCGGCCGTCGAGCGCTTGCTTGCGTCGGCTCTGGCATCGCAACGGACCGGCATTCGTTCCGAAGTGCTGCAAGGATTGGGGCAGGGACTGCGGGGCCGAGCTCGCGCCGCGGCGCCCTCGAACTGGGATGCGGCTGTGGCCGCGGTGCAGCGTGACGGTTCGTCCCTTGAAAAACAATTGGTTCAAGAACTCTCGTTGGTTTTCGGCGACGGGCGTGCTCGTGAAGTCGTCGTCAAGCTGGCGTTTGACACCGCGGCGGATCCGGCGAATCGACGGGCGGCCATGGACAGTCTGATGCGACAGCCGAGCGAAGATCTGCTGCCCAAGTTGTTCGCCGCGATCAATGACAAAGTCATCGCGGGCGAGGTCGTTCGCGCGTTGGCACACTATGAGGCGCCAGGGGTTTCGCTCCGTCTGATCAATCGCTGGCAACGGTCCGTCGTGGACCGCAGCGCCGCGATCGATTCAT
>NZ_JBFHKV010001202.1:0-2412 GCF_041595215.1 Stieleria sp.
CCGCGCTGTGTTTGGCGATCCACGCGGAAAAGTGCTCCAGCGATTGCCGCTCCCGGCTGAAATCCAGCTCGCGGGTGATGATCGGGGCGAGCTGGCGGACCACCTCGCCCGGCCGCCAGGCCGCCACGGTTTCGACCCGTTCGGCCAGCACGGCCAATCCGCTCAGGACCTCGATGTCCTGCTTGACCGTCTTTTCGATTCCCGCCCGCTGGACCTTCAAGACCACCCGCCGTCCGTCATTGAGCACCGCGCGGTGGACCTGGCCGATCGAGGCACTGGCCAGCGGCTGGGCATCAATGCTGGCGAAGTGGGATTCGTAATCGTCGCCCAATTCGCCGGCCAGCGTTTTCCGTACCGTCGCAATGTCGTCCGGCCGAACGTTCGCCCGCAACCCCTTCAACTCTTCGCTCAACGCGATGCCGACCAGATCGGGGCGTGCGGCCAGGATCTGGCCGAGTTTGATGAACGTGGGGCCGAGGTCCGTCAGCGCCATCCGCACCCGTTGTTCCCGCGTGTACTCTGCCAGCGGCGTGCCCCGATGGTCCTTGAACCAGCCCTGGAAGGGGAGCCGACGGTGTTGGCTGAGCCAATCGGCCAACCCGTAGCGGCGCAGCACGGCCAGGATCTCGCGCCAGCGGCGCAGATTCCGGTAAAGCTGGGGGATGGCGGTGATTTTCATGCGAAAACGATGAACAAAGCGGTGGCCGGGCCATTGTAGCTGGAAGGATGAAATTCAAGCCGTTGGCGGGGGTCGCAAAAAGATTTAGACAAATAAACCAAACGGATTGATCAGTTAAACTGGTAGTCAGCCTTCGCCGCCGCCCCGCTCCAGCTCGTCTTTCCCGCGATTTGTTTCTTATGACCGAAGCCCCACCTGTCGTCGACCCGTCTGCCCACGCAGGAGCCTCGGCCGGGGGTGCCGGCGAAGTCGCCAATGTCGCGGCGGTCTCCGAATTCGCCAAACGGGTGATCGCCAATGTCGAGCACGCGATCGTCGGCAAACGAAAGCAACTGGTGCTGTCCCTGGTCGCCTGGTTCAGCGGCGGCCACGTGTTGCTCGAAGACGTGCCGGGGGTAGCCAAGACGATGCTGGCCCGGGCGTTGGCCAAAAGCATCGGTTGCCAGTTCAAACGGGTCCAGTGCACGCCGGACCTGTTGCCGACCGACGTCACGGGGACATCGATTTTCAACCAGAAAGAGGCCGAGTTCGAGTTTCGCGCCGGTCCGGTCTTCACCCAGATTTTGCTGGCCGACGAAATCAACCGTGCCACGCCGCGAACCCAGGCCTCGTTGTTAGAGGCGATGGCCGAGGGCTGTGTCACCGTCGACGGAACCACGCATGTTCTGGAAAAGCCGTTTCTGGTGATCGCCACCCAAAACCCCGTCGATCACGAAGGCACGTTCCCGCTGCCGGAGGCCCAGCTGGACCGTTTTCTGATGCGTTTCAGTCTGGGTTACCCGTCGATGGAAGAAGAGATGCGGATGTTGGAATTGCTGCAGCACACGCATCCGATCGATCGCTTGCCGGCCGTCGCGACGGCGAAAGAGCTGATTGCGGCGCAAGCGGAGATTCGCAAGGTCCACGTCGATCCGCGGGTGCGGCAGTACTTTTTGCAGATCATCGAGCAGACGCGCCGTCACAATGACCTGGCACTCGGCGGCAGCCCCCGGGCGACGATCGCGTTATTTCGCTGCGGTCAGGCGATGGCGGCGATTCGGGGCCGTGGATTTGTCACGCCCGATGATATCAAACGCGTGCTCTCCCCGGTGATGAACCACCGTCTAATCCTGCGGCCGGAAAGTCGACTTCGCAAAGTCACCACGGAAAGCGTGTTGCAGGAAATCGTCAGCGAAATCGCCGTGCCGACCGTCCAGGCTTAGTGCTGGGCTGGTCAGCAGGGGGCTGCTGGCTCTAGGCTGTAAGCCGATTTCGTCTCTATCGCCATTTCGGGCAGCGAGGTGCAGGGGTGCTTGAAGACGTGACCCAACGATCCGTCGAAGCGATCGACAAGGTACAGGATCCGGGCGAAGTCCCGTTGGTCGTCCATTCTGCGGTCAAGGGACCGGTCGCGGAATTGAGTTTTCTACGTCGATCGTTGTTGTTCGCGGAATTATCGATGATTTCGTACAACGACGAAGCCGAAGCGCGGGCGGCCGCTGCGATCGCCGGCTTTGACGACGTGACCTTGTTCGATCGCGACGGATCCCAAGCGTATCGCTTTCGCAACCAGCACGACTGCGTGATCGGGTGTCGGGGCACCGAACCGAACGACTGGAACGACATCCGGGCCGATGCGAACGCGGCGAGTGTGGTTGCCGAAACGATCGGACGGGTGCACCGCGGATTCAAGACCGAGGTCGACGATCTTTGGCCGATGATCGAAACAGCGCTGTTGGACAACGAGCACGCAC
>NZ_JBFHKV010001203.1:0-2403 GCF_041595215.1 Stieleria sp.
ATCTGGAAGAGTACAAAAAGCACTGCATCGACCAAGCCGTTACGGTGCTGACCGCGGGGCACGACATCAAGTGCATGTTCGCGACGCCGAAGTTGCTCGAATCGCTCGGCGAAGCCCTCGAAGACCGCGGCACCAGCCTGCAAGAAGTCGGCATCAAGGGGATCTTTTCCGGCGGCACCGAGTTCACGCCGCAGTGGACGCGTTTCTGCGTCGAAGAATTGCTCGGTGGACCGGTGGAAGAAGGCGGCGTCTACATGACCCCGACCTACGGCAACACGCTGATGGGCTTGGCCTGCAGCAAACCGATCTCGGCCGCGGACGGATACAAGATCAGTTACTACGCCCCCCAGCCGCGTGCGGTGACCGAGGTCGTCAGCTTCGATGACTACAACCAGGTCGTTGGGTTCGGCGAAACCGGACGTGTGAAGCTGTACACGTTGACCGACGAATTCTTTGTCCCCGGGTTTATGGAACGCGACGAAGGCGAGCGAGAAGCGCCGTTCGACATGTACCCTTGGGACGGTGTCAGCGGCGTGCGGCCGTTCCACGAGTTGGCGAGCGCGACCACCGTCGGCGTTTATTAGTGCCCGCCCGAACCCACCAATCTCTCACTCGCAACATCAACGTATAGACATGATCACATTGCAACCGCTTCGCTGGGGCAAGCCCTACGAATCGATGGAAATCAAGGACGTCGTTCACTTTGACACCGGGGAACCGATTGCGAAGTTTGGCAGCGTCGGAGGCGGCATCGTCGCCCGTGATATGAAGCAGGCTCACAAGGCTCGTGCCGCACTACTGAAACACTCGACGGCCGATCTGATCGCGATGTCGAAGAAGGCGGCCGACCTGTTCGAAAACGCGGAACTGCCCGTCGGCGACTCGATGCAATCGGTCGACCAATTTGTGCATCAGCAATCGGCCAGTACCGGATTGCCCGAGCACATGTGTCGCTCGAACTTGAAGAAGAACAGCTTCGTTCTCAGTCACATCGACGAGATCTTGGACTGTCTGACCCGCGGATTGGATCTCGATATCCTGAGCCGGGGCTATGGCGAAGAAGGCCGCGGCGTGATCGTCAGCTACCAGGCACAAACGCCGGTCTTGGGTGCCATCCTGCCGAACAATTCACCGGGCGTTCACACCCTGTGGCTGCCGGCGATCCCGCTGCAAATCGGCTTGGCGTTGAAACCGGGCTCCCAGGAACCTTGGACACCGTACCGCATGGTGTCGGCGTTCATCCAAGCCGGTGTTCCCGCCGAGGCATTCGGTTTGTATCCCGGCGGGCACGACGCCGGCGGTGCGATCATGACCAAAACGCCTCGCAGCATGATTTTTGGAAGCGCCGAAACCGTCGCACAGCACGCCGGCAATCCCCGCGTGCAAGCCCACGGACCGGGATGGTCGAAGATCTTGATCGGCGACGACGTGGTCGATGACTGGGAATTGTATTTGGACGTGATGGTCGAAAGCGTGCTTAGCAACTCGGGACGCTCCTGCATCAACTGCAGCGGCATCTGGGCCAGTCGGCACACCCGCGAGATCGCCCAAGCGATCGCCGAACGGATCGGCCCGGTCGATGTGTTGCCGCCGACCGATGACCAGGCCCAACTGGCCGCGTTTACCGTTCCCGCGATGGCGACCGGAACGTACGCGATGGTGCAGCAGGATCTGGCCGAAAGCGGTGTCACCGACATGACGGCCGATTACGGTGACAAGCTGATCGAGCGCGAGCACTGTGCCTACCTGCGGCCGATGGTCGTTCATGCCGATTCACCCGACCGCGGCGTCGCGATGAAGGAATACATGTTCCCGTTCGTCAGCGTCGTGGAATGCCCGCAAGCGGAAATGCTTCGTCGCATCGGCCCGACACTCGTCGGAACCGTGCTGACCCGAGATCCCGAATTGGTCGCCGCAGCCGGAGCTTGCGTCGAGATTGATCGCGTGAACTTCGGGCCGATCCCGACCAATCGGCTCAACTGGCTGCAACCGCACGAAGGAAACATCATCGATTTCCTGTTCCGTTCGCGAGCTTATCAAGTCGCTGATCTGCCCGTCGCCGCGACGGCGTAGTCACGATCAGCGGGAAGCGTGACGGCCTGTTGATTTAATCAGCCGTTTGGCGCGAGCCTACGGGCGCCGGTGAGTAATCGACATAATGAATGCCCGTACGCTTGCGCGAAACGGCTAATCCCATGTGCGATCGGATTAAATCAACAGGCCCGTGAGCGAGCGGCGCGTGGTGAAATTGCAGGCATCACGCGCCACTGGCTAACCGGCCTGTTGATTTAATCAGCCGTTTGGCGCGAGCCTACGGGCGCCGGTGAGTAATCGACATAATGAATGCCCGTACGCTTGCGCGAAACGGCTAATCCCACGTGCGATCGGATTAAATCAACAGGC
>NZ_JBFHKV010001204.1:0-2402 GCF_041595215.1 Stieleria sp.
AATGTGCAAGTCGCCGCCGGAGTCATCGGACAACCGCCGATCGACGATGCCGGTGATTTTCAATTGAACGTCACCACCCAAGGCCGCTTGATCCGCGAGGAAGAATTTGGCGAAATCATCGTGAAACGCGGCACCGATGGCCGTGTCACACGCCTTCGCGACGTCGCACGGATCGAATTGGGTGCCCAAGACTATTCGCGTCTGAGCTATTTGGACGGAAAATCCGCCATCGCCGTGCTCGTCTACCAGCGACCAGGCACCAACGCGGTCGACACGGCTGCCCAAGTCAAGCAGACGATGGAGGCGATGAGCAAGGAGTTTCCGGAAGGGATCGGTTACAAGATCGCTTACAACCCGACCGATTATGTCGAAGAGTCGATCAGCGAGGTGTTTCAAACGCTGTTCATCACCACGTTGTTTGTGGTGTTGACCGTGTTTCTGTTCTTGCACGGCTGGCGGCCCACGATCATTCCCGTGATCGCTATTCCGATTTCGTTGATCGGGACGTTCGCCATCATGCAGTTCCTCGGCGTGACCTTGAACACGTTGTCGTTGTTCGGATTGGTGTTGGCCATCGGGATCGTGGTCGACGATGCGATTGTGGTGGTCGAAAACGTCGAACGCCTGATTGCCGAGGGGCTGACGGCGCGCGAAGCGACGCACAAGGCGATGGACGAAGTCGGTTCGGCGTTGATCGCCACCACGCTGGTGTTGATCGCCGTGTTCGTGCCGACCGTGTTCGTGCCGGGGATCAGCGGCCAGTTCTACCAACAGTTCGCGCTGACCATTTCCATCTCGACGGCGATTTCGACCTTCGTCTCATTGACGCTTAGCCCCGCATTGTGCGCGATCTTGCTGAGACCCAAAGACGCACCGAAAAATCGCATCGGCCGCGTGGTCGATCTCCTGTTCGGCTGGTTCTTTCGGCTGTTCAATCGGACCTTTGACTTTTCCAGCAACGTTTACGCCGGCATCATCGGCCGACTGGTCAAAAAGAGCGGCATTGCGATGGTCCTTTACGGCGTGCTGCTCGTGTTCACAGGGCTCAGTTTCGGTCTGGTGCCCACCGGATTTATTCCCGAACAAGACCAAGGCTATGTGATTGTTGCCATCAACCTGCCCGACGGCGCGTCGCTCTCACGCACCGATGCCGTGGTGCGCCGCGTCGCAGAAATCGGCAAAGGCATCGACGGCGTCAAGCATGCCGTCGGAATCGCCGGCCTTTCCGGGGCAACGTTCACGATTAAACCGAACGCGGCGGTGACGTTTTTGCCCCTGCAAGATGCAAAGGAACGCGCCGAACGCGGGCGAAGTGTCCAGGCGATCGTCGCCGACATGCGACGCGGTGTCTCCGAAATCAACGAGGCTCAGATTTTGATCATTCCGCCACCTCCGATCCGCGGCATCGGTCGCGGTGGTGGTTTTAAGATGTATGTCCAGGATCGCAGCGGAGCCGGAATCGATGCGCTCAATCAAGTCACCGGAACCATGCTGGCCAAGGCTAACGCCCAGCCCGGCGTGACGCAGGTGTTCACCAATTTGCGGGCAAACGTGCCACAGGTGTACGCGGACGTCGATCGAACCAAGGCTCAGATGTTGGACGTTCCGGTCAACAACGTGTTTGACGCGTTGCAGATCTATCTGGGGTCGATGTACGTCAACGATTTTAACTTTCTGGGGCGAACCTATCGGGTGACCGCGCAAGCGGAACCGGAGTTCCGTGATGACGCCAGCGACATCGTCAAGATTCGCACCCGCAGTGCCCGCGGGGCGAGCGTTTCGCTCGGTTCGGTCGTCGATGTCCAACAAACCGCCGGCCCCGATCGATTGGTGCGTTTTAATCTGTTTCCATCGGCCGACCTCAATGGCACGACGGTACCGGGATTCAGCACCGGCCAATCACTCGCGACCATGGAATCGCTGGCGGAACAAAACCTGCCTGCCGGTTTTGGTTACGAATGGACCGAGATGGCGTTTCAAGAAAAGCAGGCCGGCAACACGATCGTCTTCCTGTTTCCGTTGGCCGTGCTGTTTGTCTTTTTGGCATTGGCGGCCCAATACGAGAGCTGGTTGTTGCCGCTGGCGATCATCTTGATCGTGCCGCTGTGCTTGTTGTTCGCGCTGATCGGAGTCTGGTTCCGAGACATGGACAACAACGTGCTGACCCAAATCGGCTTCATCGTTTTGATCGGATTGGCATGCAAGAACGCGATTCTGATTGTCGAATTTGCCAAAGCGGAGGAGGACGCCGGGAAGAATCGATTTGACGCCGCGGTCGCCGCCTGCCGTTTGCGACTGCGCCCCATCTTGATGACCGCATTTTCGTTCATCTTGGGCGTGGTGCCGCTGTTGGTGGCAACGGGAGCCGGTTTCGAAATGCGGCGGGTGTTGGGAACCGCCGT